>NZ_JBUDGD010000007.1:0-131321 GCF_055484735.1 Pseudomonas sp. 15C
TACGGTTTGCTGCGCTGCACCTCCTTCCGCTGTGTCTGGCTGCGCCAGACGGTCGCTGCGCTCCCACGCCCGGATCAATCCCTCCGCTCAGCCTTCCGACGTCGCCGGTGATGCAAGATCAAGAGCACGCGAGCTAACGCTCATTGTTGAGTGGTGAAGAGCGGGTATTTGGCTTGGGATTTGTGGTGGGGCTGCCCCTCATCGGAACGCCGCCCGCCCAGCCCTCTCCCGGAGGGAGAGGGAGCCGATTGGTGGGCTGTTCAAAATCTGTGTTCGACTCGAGATTTCTAGTCTGCGCATCACTCACATCCAACACGGTCAGTTCCCTCTCCCTATGGGAGAGGGCTAGGGTGAGGGGCTTTTGATTTTCAGACTGAGCATTTGCCTGTACCACCGCCATCACCAGCAGCCTGGCTCCCACAGGCTGACCGCATTCCAACTGAAACAATGCGATCAAAAATGTGGGAGCTTGCCTGCAAGCGATGGCGCCACCCCAGACACTGCAATAAAAAACGGCCTCCCACTGCGGAGGCCGTTTTTGCATTCATTTCTGCCGGCTTTTCTTGCGCCGAGCCCATTGTCGGGCGACCCACCAGCGCCAATACATCATTACAACGCAGTAGGCGAGCGCGCCGAGCGCCAGTCCGACCACCACCGACCCAAGCAAAAACGGTTGCCACAGCGTCGACAGTTCCCCGCTGATCCATTCCCAGGACAGCTCGTCCGGCAGGTGTCGCGCGGGTACGTCCATCAACCATGCGCCGGCCTGATAGGTGCAGAAGAACACCGCGGGCATGGTGATCGGGTTGGTCAGCCACACCAGGCTGACGGCGATCGGCATGTTTCCGCGTACGAAGATTGCAAGTGCGGCGGCCACCAGCATTTGCGCCGGAATGGGCAGGAATGCGGCAAACAGGCCGACCGCCATCGCTCGGGCGACCGAGTGACGGTTGAGGTGCCAGAGGTTCGGGTCATGCAGCAACTTGCCGAGAAAGCGTAAGGATTTGTGTTCCCTGATGCTCGTCGGGTCGGGCATGTAACGTTTGAATAAGCGCCGGGGCATAAGGCTTCTCGGTCGGTTAAGGCGGCAAGTATGTCTGGATTCTACGAACCGCCCATTCAGACTTTGTGACAATTATTGACGGCGCGGGTGCCCGGCACCCGCTATGCCTAGGTGTGGGACTCTCAAGGACGGGCTGATGCGCACAGGGATGATGGCGCTGGCAGTCGGTTTGCTGGCCCCGGTTTTTATGCCGGCGTTACCGCCGGTCTGGTTGATGCTGTTGATGCCGGTGGTGGCGCTGATGCTGTTGCCGTTTCGCAGTTATCCGTTGGCGTTCGTGCTGTTCGGGTTCGCCTGGTCCAGCGTCGCGGCGCAGTGGGCTCTGGACGATCGTCTGGCGTTGAAGCTTGACGGTGAAACCCGCTGGCTGGAAGGACGCGTCGTCGGGCTGCCGCAAAACAGCGATGGCGTGGTGCGCTTCGAGTTGGCTGACGCGCGGTCGCGGCACGAAAAACTGCCGGCGCGAATGCGCCTGGCCTGGTACGCCGGGCCGGCGGTCAACAGCGGCGAGCGTTGGCGTCTGGCGGTGAAACTGAAACGCCCGGGTGGCTTGCGCAATCCCGATGCCTTCGATTTCGAGGCCTGGCTGCTGGCGCAACGCATCGGCGCGACTGGCACGATCAAGGATGGCCAGCGCCTGAGCGAGGCGCGCTGGGCCTGGCGTGACAGCGTTCGGCAGCGTTTGCTGGGGGTGGATGCGCAAGGCCGCAGCGGCGCGTTGGCCGCGCTGGTGCTGGGCGATGGCTCCGGACTGAGTCGCGAGGACTGGCAGATCCTGCAGGACACCGGCACCGTGCACTTGCTGGTGATTTCCGGCCAGCACATCGGCCTGCTGGCGGCGGTGATGTACCTGCTCGTCGCCGGGCTGGCGCGGTATGGGCTGTGGCCGCTGCGCTGGCCGTGGTTGCCATGGGCCTGTGGCCTGGCCTTTGCGGCGGCGCTGGGCTATGGCCTGCTCGCCGGATTCGATGTGCCGGTGCAGCGGGCCTGCGTGATGGTCGGGCTGGTGCTTTTATGGCGTCTGCGTTTTCGCCATCTCGGGGCATGGTGGCCTCTGTTGCTGGCGTTCAATGGGGTGTTGTTGCTCGACCCGCTGGCCAGTCTGCGTCCGGGTTTCTGGTTGTCGTTCGCGGCTGTGGCAGTGTTGATCTTTACCTTCGGCGGTCGTCTCGGGGCCTGGCACTGGTGGCAGACCTGGACGCGCGCGCAATGCCTGATCGCAATCGGCCTGTGCCCGGTGCTGCTGGCCCTGAATCTGCCGATCAGCGTGAGCGGGCCGTTGGCCAATCTGCTCGCGGTCCCTTGGGTCAGTCTGGTGGTGTTGCCGCCAGCGTTGCTCGGGACGCTGCTGTTGCCAGTGCCGTATGTCGGCGAAGGCTTGCTGTGGCTGGCGGGTGGCTTGATCGATTGGCTGTTTCGCGGGCTCGCGGTGATTGCCGGGCAATGGCCTGCGTGGATTCCCGGCTCGTTACCCAACGTGGTCTGGCTGCTCGGCAGTCTCGGCGCGGTGCTGCTGTTGTTGCCGCGTGGGGTGCCGCTGCGTCCGCTGGGCTGGCCGCTGTTGTTGCTGCTGGCGCTGCCGCCGCGCGAGCGACTGGCGGACGGTATCGCCGATGTCTGGCAACTGGACGTGGGTCAAGGGCTGGCGATCGTGATCCGCACGCGGCATCACACGCTGCTGTACGACGCCGGGCCGCGCTTTGGTGAGTTCGATATCGGTGAACGTGTGGTCTTGCCTGCGTTGCGCAAGTTGCGCGTGGAAAAGCTCGACCTGATGCTGCTCAGCCACGCCGACGCCGATCACGCCGGCGGTGCGCTGGCCGTCTCCCGTGGTTTGCCGATCGAACGCGTGATCAGTGGTGATCCCGAGGGGTTACCTCAACTGCTGAACGCCGCTGCCTGTGAGTCAGAACAGCAATGGCAGTGGGACGGGGTCAGTTTTCAGCTCTGGCAATGGGCAGACGCCCGCAACAGCAATCAGCGCTCTTGCGTGTTGCAGATCGAGGCCAATGGCGAGCGGCTGCTATTGACCGGTGATATCGACAGTCACGCCGAACGGCTCCTGCTCGACGGACCGCTGGCGGTGCCGACCCAATGGCTGCAAGCGCCGCATCACGGCAGCCGCAGTTCATCGTCGATGGCGCTGCTCAAGGCATTGCAGCCGCACTCGGTACTGATCTCTCGCGGCCACGGCAATTCCTTCGGCCATCCCCATCCGACGGTGCTGGCGCGTTACCGCAAACAGCGGCTGCGTATCTACGACAGCGCCGAACACGGCGCCATTCACCTGCAACTGGGAACCTTCCAGTCCGCGCAAACCCTGCGTCACCAGCGGCGGTTCTGGCGGGATCCGCCGGCACTGGCCCGCTGATCGGCGCGTGGGCGGCGGCGGCATTACGGTCGTCGGGGCGGCGGGCCTTAATCGGCAATCGGTATGGTAAAGTGGCGCACTTTTTCGAGGGGACTGTCACTGTGTGGGAATTGGTCAAATCCGGCGGCTGGATGATGTTGCCGATCATTCTGAGTTCCATCGCGGCCATGGCGATTGTCGCCGAGCGCCTGTGGACCCTGCGCGCCAGCCGCGTCACTCCCGAGCATCTGCTGGGCCAGGTCTGGGTCTGGATCAAGGACAAACAGCTCAACAAGGAAAAACTCAAGGAGTTGCGCGCCAACTCGCCGCTGGGTGAAATCCTTGCTGCTGGCCTGGCCAATTCCAAGCATGGTCGCGAGATCATGAAAGAGTGCATCGAAGAGGCCGCCGCCCGTGTCATTCATGAGTTGGAGCGCTACATCAATGCGCTCGGCACCATCGCTGCGATGGCGCCGCTGCTCGGTCTGCTCGGCACCGTGCTGGGCATGATCGACATTTTCAGCGCGTTCACCGGTACCGGCATGACCACCAATGCCTCGGTCCTCGCCGGTGGTATTTCCAAAGCGCTGATCACCACGGCGGCGGGCTTGATGGTCGGTATCCCGGCGGTGTTCTTCCACCGTTTCCTGCAACGCCGCATCGATGAACTGGTGGTCGGCATGGAGCAGGAAGCGATCAAACTGGTGGAAGTGGTGCAGGGCGACCGTGACGTCGACCTGGCCGAGGGCAAAGCGTGAAATTCCGTCGCAAGCCCCGGGAAACCGTGGACATCAACCTCGCGTCGCTGATCGACGTGGTGTTCATCCTGTTGCTGTTTTTTGTGGTGACCACCACGTTCACCCGCGAAACCCAACTGCGCGTCGATCTGCCGGAAGCGGTCAGTGGTTCGCCGGCCGAGGACCAGCAGGTCAAGCAACTGGATATCGCGATCAGCGCCGAAGGTGTGTTTTCGGTGAACAACAAGGTCCTGCCGAAGAACGATCTGGCGACGCTGATGGACGCCATGCAGAAAGAAGCCAACGGCGACACCAGCATGCCGTTGTCGATCAGTGCTGACGGCAAGGCCCAGCACCAATCCGTGATCACCGCCATGGACGCGGCCGGCAAGCTCGGTTTCAGCCATCTGCGCATGACCACGGTCGAGGCGGCGCCCAAATCCTGATGAGCCTGTCCGATCGCTTGCTTGCTGCGTGGTATGCGGGGCACCCGGCCCTGACGCTGTTGCGGCCGCTGGAAATGCTCTACCGCCGGGTGGTGGTCAACAAGCGCCAGCGCTTTCTCGACGGTGAGGGCACGATCTACCAGCCGCCGGTGCCGTTGATCGTGGTCGGCAACATCACTGTGGGCGGTACCGGCAAGACGCCGATGATTCTCTGGCTCATCGAACATTGCCGCCAGCGTGGTTTGCGCGTCGGCGTGGTCAGTCGTGGTTACGGGGCCAAACCTGCGCAACTGCCGTGGCGCGTCGAGGCCGATCAGACGGCCGATATTGCCGGTGATGAACCGCTGCTGATCGTCCAGCGCACCGGCGTGCCGCTGATGATCGATCCTGATCGCAGCGCCGCCGTCAAAGCCCTGCTGTCCAGCGAACCGCTGGACCTGATCCTCTCCGACGACGGCATGCAGCATTACCGCTTGGGGCGGGATCTGGAACTGGTGCTGATCGACGCGGCACGCGGTCTCGGCAATCAACGCTGCCTGCCGGCGGGCCCCCTGCGCGAGCCGGTCGAGCGCCTGCAAAGCGTCGACGGCGTGCTGTACAACGGCGCCAGCGAAGATCGCAAGGACGGTTTTGCCTTTCGCCTGCAACCCACTGCACTGGTCAACCTGCGCAGCGGCGAGCGCCAGCCGCTCGAACATTTTGCGCCCGGTCAGGCGGTGCACGCCGTGGCCGGAATCGGCAATCCGCAACGTTTCTTCAATACGCTCGAAGCGCTAGACTGGCGCGCAATCCCCCATGCGTTTGCCGACCACGCCGAGTACAGCGTGCGAGCCTTGAATTTCACCCCGTCATTGCCGTTGGTGATGACCGAAAAGGACGCGGTGAAGTGCCGCGCTTTTGCTGCTGCCGATTGGTGGTATCTGGCGGTCGATGCGCTGCCGTCGCCGGCCTTCGTGGCCTGGTTCGACACGCAACTGATGCGCCTGTTGCCCGATCGGCTATTGCCTTGACTGTTTATTTATCTGGGAATGCTCATGGACACCAAATTGCTCGACATCCTCGCCTGCCCTGTGTGCAAAGGTCCGCTCAAGCTCAGCGCTGACAAGACCGAACTGATCAGCAAGGGCGCTGGCCTCGCGTACCCGATCCGCGACGGCATCCCGGTGATGCTGGAAAGCGAAGCCCGCACCCTGACCACCGACGAGCGTCTGGATAAATGAGCACTGCCTTCACCGTTGTGATTCCCTCGCGTTTTGCCTCGACACGCCTGCCGGGCAAACCGCTGCTGGATATTGCCGGCAAGCCGATGATCCAGCACGTCTGGGAGCAGGCGAGCAAAAGCAGCGCCACCCGTGTGGTGGTGGCGACTGACGATGCGCGCATCGTCGAGGCCTGCAAGGGCTTTGGCGCCGAAGTGGTGCTGACCCGTGAGGATCACAATTCCGGCACTGATCGTCTGGCCGAAGTCGCCGCGAAGCTGGGCCTCGAGCCCGATGCGATCGTGGTCAACGTGCAGGGCGACGAGCCGCTGATTCCACCCAGTGTGATCGATCAGGTCGCGGCCAATCTTGCCGCCCACACCGAAGCGCGCATGGCCACACTGGCCGAGCCGATCGAAGACGTGGAAACCTTGTTCAACCCGAATGTGGTCAAGGTCGCCAGCGACATCAATGGCCTCGCGCTGACCTTCAGTCGCGCCACCTTGCCATGGGCCCGCGATGCGTTCGCCAAAAGTCGCGAGCAACTGCCGGAAGGCGTGCCTTACCGCCGCCACATCGGTATCTACGCCTACCGCGCCGGGTTCCTCCAGGACTTCGTGAGCTGGGGTCCCTGCTGGCTGGAAAACACCGAATCCCTCGAGCAACTGCGTGCCCTGTGGAATGGCGTGCGCATTCACGTCGCTGACGCGTTGATCGCGCCGCCGACCGGTGTCGACACCGTCGAAGACCTCGAACGCGTTCGTCGCCTGCTGGGGGCCTGATGCGCGTTCTGTTCGTGTGCCTGGGCAACATTTGCCGTTCGCCCACCGCTGAAGGTGTGTTGCGTCACAAGCTGCGAGCAGCGGGGCTGGCGGATCAGGTCGAAGTGGCCTCCGCCGGCACCGGTGACTGGCATGTTGGCAACCCGCCAGACAAGCGCAGCCAGGCTGCAGCCAAAGTGCGCGGCTACGACTTGTCGCTGCAACGTGCGCAGCAGGTCAGCCGCGCCGATTTCGCCAGTTACGACCTGATTCTGGCCATGGACAACAGTAACCTGCGCAACCTCAAGGCGTTGCAGCCGGCCACCGGCAAGGCCGAACTGGATCTGTTCCTGCGCCGCTATGCCGGGCTTGTCGACGAAGTGCCCGATCCGTATTACGACGGCGATCAGGGCTTCGAGCAGGTGCTGGATCTGATCGAAGCAGCCTGTGACCAACTGTTGATCGAAGTGAAGGGGCGCTTATGAGTCTGCCGGTGCAAGCGCAGGTTTCCCTGAAACCGTTCAACAGTTTTGGCGTCGACGTGCGTGCACAACTGTTCGCCGAAGCCCACAGCGACGACGATGTCCGTGAAGCGCTGGCCTATGCCACGGCGCACGACGTGCCGCTGCTGGTGATCGGCGGCGGCAGCAATCTGCTGCTGACCGCTGATATTGCGGCGCTGGTCTTGCGCATGGCGACGCGTGGGATCCGCGTACTCAGCGATGACGGCAGCCGCGTGGTCATCGAAGCTGAGGCCGGCGAACCATGGCATCCGTTTGTTCTGCATACGCTGGCGCTGGGTTTTTCCGGTCTGGAAAACCTCAGCCTGATTCCGGGTACGGTCGGCGCGGCGCCGATGCAAAACATCGGTGCTTACGGCGTTGAGATCAAGGAGGTATTTGCCGGCCTCACTGCGCTGGATCGGCACACCGGCGAGTTGCGCGATTTCAGCCTCGAAGAAAGCAACTTCGCTTACCGTGACAGCCTGTTCAAGCAGCAGCCGGGACGCTGGCTGATTCTACGCGTGCGCTTCAAGCTTGATCGCGGCGCGCAGTTGCATCTGGAATACGGCCCGGTGCGCCAGCGCCTGACCGAACAGGGCATCGAGCAGCCAACGCCGAGCGATGTCAGCCGCGCGATCTGCAGCATCCGCAGCGAAAAACTGCCCGACCCTGCGGTGCTCGGCAATGCCGGCAGCTTCTTCAAGAATCCACTGGTATCCGCGGCGCAAGTCGCGCAGATCAAGCAGCAACATCCGGACGTCGTGGCGTATGCGCAGGCAGACGGGCAAATGAAGCTCGCCGCTGGCTGGCTGATCGAACGCGCCGGCTGGAAAGGTTTTCGCGACGGTGATGCCGGCGTGCACAAGTTGCAGGCGCTGGTGCTGGTCAACTACGGCAACGCTACCGGTCTGCAACTGCTGAGTCTGGCGCAGCGTATCCAGAAAGACATTGCCGAGCGGTTCAATGTCGAGCTGGAAATGGAGCCCAATCGGTATTGAGGCAGCTTCAAGCTGCGAGCTTCAAGCGGCAAGCTACAATCTGTTCAGTGAATCAGCTACTGCTTTTACTTGCAGCTCGTAGCTAAAAGCTCGCAGCTAAATAGCCCTGTTTCAGCAGGGCTTTTTTGTTAATGCTGGGTTAACTTAGTCAGCTAACGATACCAACCATTTGCTCCACCAAAGGCCCGGTGCAGACGTTCTGCTCAGCACAAGAGAGCCTGATTAGCCTGAGTCGATCTGCGCGAACCCACCGCTGATTTTCCGGCGGCAGATTGCTCGACCCGATAACCACGAAAAATATGCGGGCGTGCCCATGATTACCCTGAAACTCAACGGTCAAGACCATTCCCTCGATGTCACCGAAGACATGCCGCTGCTCTGGGCGATTCGCGATGTCGCCGGTTACAACGGTACCAAGTTCGGCTGCGGCATGGGCCTGTGCGGCGCGTGCACCATTCATATCGACGGCGCCCCCGCGCGCAGTTGCATCACCCCGATCGGTTCGGTGATCGGGCAGAACGTCACCACCATCGATAACCTGCACGCCGACCCGATCGGCAAAGTCGTCCAGCAGGCCTGGCTCGACAGCGCGGTGGCGCAATGTGGTTACTGCCAGGGCGGGCAGATCATGTCAGCCACGGCATTGCTCAAGACCAACCCAAACCCGAGCGACGCACAAATCGAAGAAGCCATGGTCGGCAACATTTGTCGCTGCGGTACATATAACCGGATCAAGACTGCGATTCGCCAGGCCTCCACTCACCTGAAGGAGGCCAAGGCATGAGCCGCCTGCCGAACGATTTCGCCCTGAGCAACCTCAGCCGCCGCGGTTTCCTCAAAGGCGTCGGCGCCACCGGTGCGCTGGTGTTGGCCGCGAGTTGGGGCTGGCAGGACGCGCTGGCCGAAGACAAGCCCAAGCAGTTTGGCGCCGACGGCATGCCCAATGGCTGGATCGACGATCCGAAAGTCTATGTGAGCATTGCCGCCGACGGCACTGTCACCGTGGTCTGCAACCGTTCGGAAATGGGCCAGGGCGTGCGCACCAGTCTCACGATGGTCGTCGCCGATGAACTGGAAGCCGACTGGGCGCGAGTCAAGGTGCAGCAGGCGCCGGGTGATGAAGTGCGCTTCGGCAACCAGGACACCGACGGCTCACGCAGCATGCGCCACTGGTACGAGCCGATGCGCCGTTGCGGCGCGGCCGCGCGAACCATGCTCGAGCAGGCTGCGGCGGCGCAGTGGAAAGTGCCGGTCGGTGAATGCCACGCGCAGTTGCATAAAGTCGTGCACAAACCTTCCGGCCGTGAGCAGGGCTATGGCGAACTTGCCGCGGCTGCCAGTGCCTTGGCCGTACCGGCGCGTGACACCCTGCGCCTCAAGCAGCCGGCGGAATTTCGCTACATCGGCAAGGAAGGCAACAAGGCCATCGACGGTGACGACATCGTCAACGGGCGTGCGGTCTACGGTGCCGACGTGCACTTCGACGGCATGCTGTACGCCACCATTGCGCGCCCGGCGGTGTACGGCGGCAAGGTCAAGTCGCTGGATGACAGCGCCGCGCTGAAGGTGCCGGGCGTACTCAAAGTGGTCCGGATCGAACCTCGTCCGTTGCCATCGGAATTCCAGCCATTGGGTGGCGTGGCAGTCGTTGCCAGCAATACCTGGGCGGCAATCAAAGGCCGTGAAGCGCTGAAGATCGAGTGGGACGACGGCCCGAACGCCAGTTATGACTCGATCGCCTATCGCAAGGAGCTGGAAGCGGCGTCGTTGAAGCCCGGCAAAATGGTGCGCAACACCGGCGATATCGACAAGGCGTTGAGCGGCGCGGCCAGCACCCTGGAGGCGTCTTACTACCTGCCGCATCTGGCGCAGGCACCGATGGAACCGATGGTCGCCATTGCGCGTTTCGACAAGGGCGTCTGCGAAGCCTGGGCGCCGAGTCAGGCCCCGCAAGTGACCCGCGAGCGCATCGCCGAACGTCTTGGCGTGCCGTTCGACAACGTCACCTTCAATGTCACCTTGCTTGGCGGCGGTTTCGGTCGCAAGTCGAAGCCGGACTTCGTCGTTGAAGCGGCAATCCTCGCCAAGGAGTTTCCGGGCAAGGCTGTGCGTGTGCAGTGGACGCGCGAAGACGACATCCACAACTCGTATTTCCATACCGTGTCGGCCGAGTACCTCAAGGCCGGCGTCGGCAAGGACGGCATGCCCTCTGGCTGGTTGCACCGCACCGTGGCGCCGAGCATCACCGCATTGTTCGCCCCGGACATGAACCATGAAGCGGCGTTCGAGCTGGGCATGGGCTTCACCAACATGGCCTACGCGATTCCCAACGTGCGTCTGGAAAACCCCGAAGCCAAGGTGCACACGCGGGTGGGCTGGTATCGCTCGGTGTCGAACATTCCCCATGGTTTCGCGATCCAGAGTTTCGTCGACGAACTGGCGCACAAGGCCGGCGAAGACCCGCTGAAGTATCAGATCAAACTGCTCGGCGCCGATCGCCAGATCGACCCGCGCACCTTGAGCGAAGAGTGGAACTACGGCGAGTCCCCCGAGCGCTATCCGATTGACACCGGACGCATGCGCACCGTGCTGGAAACCGCAGCGAAGGCAGCCGGTTGGGGGCGCAAATTGCCCAAGGGCCGCGGTCTTGGTCTGGCGGTGCACTACAGCTTCGTCACTTACGTGGCGGCGGTGATCGAAGTCGAGGTCAAGGACGACGGCACGCTGATCGTGCACAAGGCCGACATTGCCGTGGATTGCGGACCGCAGATCAACCCCGAGCGCATCCGCTCGCAGTTCGAAGGCGCCTGTGTAATGGGCCTGGGCAACGCGGTACTGGGTGAAATCAGCTTCAAGGACGGCAAGGTCCAGCAGGACAATTTCCATATGTATGAAGTGGCGCGCATGTCGTTGGCGCCGAAAGAAGTCGCCGTGCATCTGGTCACGCCGCCGGGCGATGTGCCGTTGGGCGGCGTTGGCGAGCCAGGCGTGCCGCCGATTGCGCCGGCCTTGTGCAACGCGATCTTCGCTGCCACCGGTAAACGCATCCGTAACCTGCCCGTGCGCTATCAGTTGCAGGACTGGCAGAAGGCGCAAGCGTAATGGACAGCGTCGATCTGAATGTCCTGCGCAGCTTGCTTGAATGGCGCCGCGCTGGCCAGCGGGTGGTGCTGTTCAGCGTGGTGCAAACTTGGGGCACCGCCCCGCGGTCGCCGGGTGCCATGCTCGCCTTGCGCGAGGATGGCGTGGTGATCGGTTCGGTGTCGGGCGGTTGCGTCGAGGATGACCTGATCGCCCGCCTGCACGATGGTCGCATCGCCATCGATGGCCCGCCGGTGCAGTTGATTACCTACGGCGTGACGCGTGAGGAGGCGGCGCGTTTCGGTTTGCCGTGCGGCGGTACCTTGCGCCTGACCGAGGAGCGCGTTGGCGATCCGGCGTGGGTCGAAGAGCTGCTCGCCCGTTGCGAAGATCACCAGATCGTCGCCCGCGAACTGAACATCGAAACCGGCGAAGTGACGCTGGCGCCCGCCAGTAAAAGCGATTCGCTGGTATTCGATGGCAAGACGTTGCGAGCCATCTATGGCCCGCGCTGGCGTCTGCTGCTGATCGGCGCCGGGCAGTTGTCGCGCTACGTGGCGGACATGGCACGGTTGCTGGATTTCGAAGTGCTGATCTGCGATCCGCGCACCGAGTTCGTCTATGGTTGGGAAGAACAGCATGGGCGGTTTGTACCGGGCATGCCGGATGACGCGGTGCTGAGCATTCAGACCGATGAGCGCACCGCAATTGTTGCGCTGACCCACGATCCGCGTCTGGATGACATGGCCCTGCTGACGGCGCTGGATTCGCCGGCGTTTTACGTCGGCGCGCTGGGCTCGCGAGTCAACAGTCAGAAACGCCGAGAGAATCTGGCTCAGCTAGGCTTGTCCCAAGCGGCTATTGATCGTTTGCACGGGCCGATCGGTCTGCACATCGGCAGCCATTCGCCGGCCGAGATAGCGTTGTCGCTGCTGGCGGAGATCGTCGCGATCAAGAACGGCGTGGAGTTGAAGCAGAAGAAACCGCTGGAGGGTGCATGAGCCGATCCATCGCAGTGATCGTGTTGGCAGCAGGCGAGGGCAGCCGCTTTCGCCAGGTGGCGGGTGCCGAAAAGGATAAATTGCTGGCTGACTGCACCGGGCGCGATGGTGCGGTGCGCTCGGTGATCGAACAGGTGCTGGTGAACTTGCCGGCAGAACTCGATAAGCGTGTATTGGTCACGACCGAAGCGCGGCCGCAGGCGATGCGCATGGCTCAGGCTTATGGTTGTGACGTTGTTTCGATCGAGTCGACCGGCATGGGCGACAGTATTGCCGCAGGTGTCGCTGCGTGTGCCGATGCGGATGGCTGGTTGATCGTGCTGGGAGATATGCCGTTTATCCTGTCGTCGAGTATCGAGCGGGTGGTTGCGGCGATGGCTGATGATGCGGTGAGTGTGCCCGTGCTGGGTGGTGAGTTTGGCCATCCGGTGGGGTTTGGGCGTTCGTTTGGTGCACAGTTGCAGGCGCTGACCGGTGATCATGGCGCTCGACCGTTGTTTGCGCAGGGACAGGTGGTGGAAGTCGCGGTGGATGATCCAGGCGTGCTTTGGGATGTCGACGTGCCTGAGCCGCTGGGCTTCAAAAGCCCCTCACCCTAACCCTCTCCCAGAGGGAGAGGGGACTGACCGAGGTGTATTTTCGAGATACGCCGACCCGCAATTTCTGAATCGAACTCGAATTTGAAAAGCATGGAGATCGGCTCCCTTTCCCCCTCGCCCCCTTCGGGGGAGAGGGCTGGGGTGAGGGGGTACGATTCAGAGCCCACCACAAATGCCACAGGCATAAAAAAGCCCCGCCAGGCTTACACCGGGCGGGGCTTTTTAACGGCTTGGGAAATTACACGAAAGGTTTAGGCTCGTGCTCTTTTTCCTCGGCCTCTTCGCGTTGCTCGACCGCGTCCTGTACGGAACGCGGTGCCTCGGCGATTGCTGCTTCAACCGATGCTTCCTCGGCAACCGGGGCAGGTGCTGCCTCGATCACTTCGGTAGCAGCGGCGGGTTCGGCAACCACTGGCGCCGCAGTGGCGGCCAGTTCGGCTTCCTTCTGCAGACGCTCGGCTTCACGCTTGCGACGACGCACTTCACGCGGATCGTTCGGTGCACGACCGTTTGGCGTCAGAGCGCTGACCGGAGCCGGTGCTTCAACCACCGTGGCTGGCGCTTCGACGACGGCAGGGGCCTCGACAACCGGCGCTTCAACCACTGGCGCCGGGGCCGGCTCGGCGGCCGCGACGACTGGCTCGGAAACCATCGCCTCTGCAACTTCTGCTTCAGCGACTGGCGCTGGCGCTTCGGTCTTCGCAGGCTCGGCAGTCCAGTTGAAAGCAGTCTGCTCTTCGCGAACTTCACGCACGCTTTCGGTTACGGTTTCAGCGACGGTTTCAGTTGCTGGTTCACTGATTGCAACTGGCGCTTCAACAGCAGCTTCTGGTTCAGCGGGTACTTCAACCTGAGGCTGAGCTTCGCGGACCGGGGCCACTTCGATTTCCGGCGAGGCAGTCACCTCCACCGGGGTGTTGGCTTCGACAACCGGCGCTTCGACTGGAACAGTTTCCAGTGTGGCAGCGGTGGCGCGTTCGGCTTGCTCGTGCGCCTGTGCTTCGGCCGGAGCGCTGATCGCGCTGCTGGCAACGGCGGCGGTGACGGCCAGGCCGGCAGCCAGATCGGCAGTGCTTGGCTCGCCAGCGTTTTCGCCGGATTCGGATTCTTCCGAACCTTCGATCACGTTGCCGTTGGCATCACGCTGACGCTCACGACGGTTGCTGCGACGACGCTGACCGCGCGAGCGACGACGTGGACGGTCGCCTTCGGCGCTGTCCTGACCGTCTTCCGGCAGTTGCTCTTCGTTGCTGATCACTTCTTCTTCGGCGACGGCAGCAGCGGCCTGTTCGGCACGTGGCTGGCGCTCTTCACGCGGCGGACGCGGTGCGCGTTCTTCGCGTGGCTGGCGGGCCGGACGCTCTTCAGTAGTGACGGCGGCGGCAGCGGCTACCGCTGGAATGGCGTCCAGTGGCTCACGCAGTTCACGTACGCGTTCTTCACGCTCGCCGCGAGGCTTGCGGTCTTCACGCGGCGCACGCGGGGCACGTTCTTCACGCGGTGCACGTGGCGCGCGTTCTTCACGGGCGGCCGGCGCTTCGCTGCGAGCTTCGCGAGGCTCGCGTACTTCACGGGCTTCACGTGGCTGACGCTCTTCACGCGGTTCACGTGGGGCGCGTTCTTCACGCGGTGCACGCTCTTCGCGCGGCTTGCGTTCTTCATCGCGGCGACCGTTACGGTTGCGGCTCTGCTGACGACCGTTGCGACGCTCTTCATTGCGCGCCGGACGTTCGGCAGCCGGTTTTTCCACGGCGACCGGAGCGGCAGGCTCTTCCTTGGTGGCGAACAGGCTGACCAGCGATTTCACCAGGCCCTTGAACAGGCTTGGCTCTGGCGCGGCCACCGGGGCCGGAGCAGGGGCGGCTGGAGCGACTTCGGTTGGCACCGGCGCGTTGGCGCGGGCCGGGGCCGTCTTGACCGCGGCTTCCTGGCGAACCAGAGTGCGGGTCGCAGCGGCTGGCTGGACTTCTTCGACTTCGGCAGCGGCGGCAGCGATTTCGTAGCTGGACTGGTTGGTCGCGGCTTCGGGGTTGTCGTCACGCAGACGCTGGACTTCGAAGTGCGGCGTTTCCAGGTGATCGTTCGGCAGAATGACGATACGGGCACGGGTACGCAGTTCGATCTTGGTGATCGAGTTGCGTTTTTCGTTGAGCAGGAACGCAGCGACCGGGATCGGCACCTGGGCACGGACTTCGGCGGTGCGGTCTTTCAGGGCTTCTTCTTCGATCAGGCGCAGGATCGCCAGCGACAGCGATTCAACGTCACGGATGATGCCGGTACCGTTGCAACGCGGGCAGACAATGCCGCTGCTTTCGCCCAGCGATGGACGCAGGCGCTGACGGGACATTTCCAGCAGGCCGAAGCGCGAGATGCGGCCGATCTGCACGCGGGCACGGTCGGCTTCCAGGCATTCGCGGACTTTCTCTTCCACGGCGCGCTGGTTCTTGGCCGGGGTCATGTCGATGAAGTCGATGACGATCAGGCCGCCGATATCGCGCAGGCGCAACTGACGGGCGATTTCTTCGGCGGCTTCAAGGTTGGTCTGCAGGGCGGTTTCTTCGATGTCGCTGCCTTTGGTGGCGCGCGCCGAGTTGATGTCGATGGACACCAGAGCTTCGGTCGGATCGATGACGATGGAGCCGCCGGAAGGCAGTTCGACGACGCGCTGGAAGGCGGTCTCGATCTGGCTTTCGATCTGGAAACGGTTGAACAGCGGGACGCTGTCTTCGTACAGCTTGATCTTGCTGGCGTACTGCGGCATCACCTGGCGGATGAAGGTCAGGGCTTCGTCCTGGGCTTCAACGCTGTCGATCAGCACTTCGCCGATGTCCTGGCGCAGGTAGTCGCGGATGGCGCGGATGATCACGTTGCTTTCCTGATAGATCAGGAACGGCGCGGAGCGATCCAGCGAGGCTTCTTTGATGGCGGTCCACAGTTGCAGCAGGTAATCGAGGTCCCACTGCATTTCTTCGCTGCTGCGGCCAAGGCCGGCAGTGCGCACGATCAGACCCATGTCGGCCGGTGCAACCAGGCCGTTCAGCGCTTCACGCAGTTCGTTGCGCTCTTCGCCTTCGATGCGACGGGAGATGCCGCCGGCACGCGGGTTGTTCGGCATCAGTACGAGGTAACGACCGGCCAGGCTGATGAAGGTGGTCAGGGCTGCGCCCTTGTTGCCACGTTCTTCTTTTTCGACCTGAACGATGACTTCCTGGCCTTCGCTCAGGACGTCCTTGATGTTGACGCGGCCTTCGGGGGCTTTCTTGAAGTATTCGCGGGAGATTTCTTTGAGGGGCAGGAAGCCGTGGCGCTCGGAGCCGAAATCGACAAAGGCAGCCTCAAGGCTTGGTTCGATGCGAGTAATCCGGCCTTTATAGATATTGGCCTTCTTCTGCTCGCGTGCACCGGATTCGATGTCCAGGTCGTAGAGGCGCTGGCCATCTACCAGTGCAACACGCAACTCTTCGGGTTGAGTTGCGTTAATCAGCATTCTTTTCATGTAGTACCGTCGGTTTCCGGGCTGCCGGAAACGGCGTTCGGCACACACGACTTCTCACGGTCGGTGTCAGGTGCGTCGGGAGTGGTTGGCCATTCCCGTGTCCAGCGATGTCAGGCCAATTGGGCCGATACCGCGACGTACGCGTCCTGCTTGCTGTGGCTACTTAAGCACTCAGTCAGGAGGAGGAATCAACCAGCGGCTGTGGACGAGATGAAGCGTCTTGATAAAGCTTGTTGCTACACAGTCCGGCGGTTGTGCATCTCCACCCTACACGTATCCCTGATAATTCGGGTGCTGCCGCGCGCAGAATCCGCAGCGGGTTGGCATTTACCGTGAGCTCCGAAAGGGGAGGTCACGCATCATGGCTAATTCAGGCGATGTTTCCGAAGCGCTCGCTCGGGGTCATTCGCAGCTGACTGCACTTTGTGAACTGGCCTCGAATATTTGCCTGCCGGGCGATTGGAAACGCTGCTCGGCGGTGTGATTCAGGCCTCATGTCACCTGCGCTCGTTACAACTGCAAACTCCACCGTTACGTAGCGAAAGCCCCGTAGGACGGCCTCGCGCCCTGGTGAATTGCGTTGGTCAGGGCCGGTCTTTGACCGTGATTCCTCTGTCCAGGCCGCTTTTGGCGGCGTTCGCGACTATAGCAGCAATGATTAAGTGCTTCAATTCCATAAAAATTGTTATCATCCGCGGCATGACAACTACTGCCCCTTCGACTCCAGGCGTTCAACTGCTTGAAGTCTCGCCGGAGTATGCCGGCCAACGAATCGACAATTTCCTCCTCGCCCGGCTCAAAGGCGTGCCCAAGACCTTGATTTACCGCATTTTGCGCAAAGGCGAAGTGCGTGTGAACAAAGGCCGGATCAAGCCCGAATACAAGCTGCAGGCCGGCGATATCGTGCGCGTGCCGCCGGTGCGCGTGCCTGAGCGCGATGAGCCGGTGCCGCTGGCCCAGGGGCTGCTGCAGCGTCTCGAGGCCTCGATCGTCTACGAAGACAAGGCGCTGATCGTGATCAACAAGCCCGCGGGCATTGCTGTTCACGGTGGCAGCGGCTTGAATTTTGGCGTGATCGAAGCCTTTCGTCAGTTGCGTCCCGACGTGAAAGAGCTGGAGCTGGTTCACCGTCTCGACCGTGACACGTCTGGCCTGCTGATGATTGCCAAGAAGCGCAGCATGCTGCGTCACCTGCACGAAAAACTGCGTGGCGACGGCGTCGACAAGCGCTACATGGCGCTGGTTCGCGGTAACTGGGCCACTTCAATCAAGCAGGTCAGTGCGCCGTTGCTCAAGAGCAATCTGCGCTCCGGCGAGCGCATGGTCGAAGTCAACGATGAAGGCAAGGAAGCCCTGACCGTGTTCAAGGTGCTGCGCCGCTTCGGTGATTTCGCCACCATGGTCGAGGCCAAGCCGGTCACCGGTCGTACGCACCAGATTCGCGTGCATACCTTGCACGCCGGGCATTGCATTGCCGGCGACAGCAAGTACGGCGACGACGATTTCACCAGGGAAATTCGCGATCTGGGCGGCAAGCGCCTGTTCCTGCACGCCTACATGCTGACCGTGCCGCTGCCCGATGGCGGCAAGCTGACCTTGCAGGCCCCGGTCGATGAGATGTGGGCCAAGACTGTGGAGCGCCTGAGTGCAGCACCCTGATTACAAACTGTTGATTTTCGACTGGGACGGCACGCTGGCCGATTCCATTCACCGGATTGTGGAGGCCATGCACTCTGCATCCGGGCGTTCCGGCTTCGAGCTGCGCGATGATTTCGCAGTCAAGGGCATCATCGGTCTGGGTTTGCCAGAGGCGATTCGCACCTTGTACCCGGAGATCAGCGATGCCGAAATGACCGCGTTTCGCGAGTACTACGCCGATCACTACATTGCTGCCGAAGCCGTGCCTTCGCCGTTGTTCGAGGGTGTCATCGAATCGATGGCGTCGTTTCGCGAGCAGGGTTATCACCTGGCGGTAGCGACCGGCAAGAACCGCCGCGGGCTCGATCGCGTGCTCAAGGCCAATGGCTGGGAAGATTATTTCGATATCACCCGCGCCGCCGATGAAACCGCCAGCAAACCGCACCCTCTGATGTTGGAGCAGATCCTCGCACATTGCGGTGTGCGGGCTGAGCAGGCGCTGATGGTGGGGGATTCGTCCTTCGATCTGCTGATGGCGCGCAACGCGGGAATGGGCTCGGTAGCCGTCAGTTATGGCGCGCAGTCGATCGAATCGTTGCAACAGTTCGAGCCGCTGCTGTCGATCGACCGGTTTTCTGAATTGCATGCCTGGCTGGGACAGCAGGCTTAATACGTTTTTGGGGTGATGGCATGACCGACGAATGGAAAGCACCGGCCAAGGCAAGTGCCGACGACGGTGACGCGAAAAGCTGGAAGCTGCTGGAAAAAACCTTGCTCGCGGGCGTGCAGGAACAACGTCGCTCGCGGCGCTGGGGGATTTTCTTCAAGCTGCTGACGTTTGTTTATCTGTTTGTTGCATTGCTGCTGTTCACGCCGCTGATGGATATGGAAAAGAGCGCCACGCGCGGCCCGAACTACACGGCACTGATCGAAATTGACGGCGTGATCGCGGATAAAGAACCCGCGAGTGCCGACAATATCGTCGGTAGCCTGCGCGCGGCATTCGAGGACAAGAAGGTCAAGGGCGTGATCCTGCGCATCAACAGTCCTGGCGGCAGTCCGGTGCAGTCGGGTTATGTCTATGACGAAATCAAGCGGCTGCGCGGTCTGCATCCAGAGATCAAGTTGTATGCGGTGATTTCCGATCTCGGTGCTTCCGGGGCCTACTACATCGCCAGCGCGGCCGATCAGATCTACGCCGACAAGGCCAGTCTGGTCGGTTCGATTGGTGTAACGGCAGCCGGTTACGGCTTTGTCGGTACCATGGAAAAGCTCGGCGTCGAGCGTCGCACCTACACGTCGGGCGAGCACAAGGCGTTTCTTGATCCGTTCCAGCCGCAGAAGCCTGAAGAAACGGCGTTCTGGCAGAGTGTGCTGGACACCACGCACAAGCAGTTCATCAACAGCGTCAAGCAGGGTCGTGGCGATCGCCTGAAGGACAAAGAGCATCCGGAACTGTTCTCCGGTCTGGTCTGGTCAGGCGAGCAAGCGCTGCCGCTGGGTCTGATCGACGGTCTGGGCAGTGCCAGTTCGGTGGCGCGTGACGTGATTGGCGAGAAGGAGTTGGTGGACTTCACCGTCCAGGAATCGCCGTTCGATCGCTTCTCGAAAAAGCTCGGCGCCAGTGTGGCCGAGCAGTTGGCGATGTGGATGGGATTCCACGGACCATCGTTGCGATAAGCCTTCGCTGTAGAAAAAAAACCGGCCTTCAATGGCCGGTTTTTTTCTGGGTCAGGGAATCTGCACGCCTTCGGCCAGCAGCATGTCGATCAGGCGAATCAGCGGCAGGCCGATCAGGCTGGTGGCGTCCGGGCCTTCGGTGGACTGGAACAGGCTCACGCCGAGGCCTTCGGCCTTGAAGCTGCCGGCGCAGTCGTAAGGCTGTTCGAGGCGCAGATAGCGCTCGATGCGCGCTGGTTCGAGTTGGCGCATGTGCACGGTGAACGGCACGCAGTCGACCTGGCAATGGCCGGTCTGGCTGTTGAGCAGGGCCAGGCCGGTCAGAAAGGTCACGCGACTGCCGCTCGCGGCGAGCAGTTGCTCGCGAGCCTTCTCGAAGGTGTGCGGCTTGCCGATGATCTGCTCGCCGAGTACGGCAACCTGGTCCGAGCCGATAATCAGATGGTCCGGATGGCTGTCGGCCAATGCCCGGGCTTTTTCCTCGGCGAGGCGTTTGACCAGGTCGATGGCTCGCTCGCCGGGACGGTGGCTTTCGTCGATGTCCGGCGAGCTGCAGACGAACGGCAGGTGCAGGCGAGCGAGCAATTCGCGTCGATAGGTCGAGCTTGAAGCAAGTAATAAAGGCAGCATGGGCGTCTCCTCAGGCAGGTGCGGATTCTAGCGGAGGCACGCAAGTGACGGACAGGGCACAATTTCCTTTGACATGGGTGGGTGCATCCCTATAATGCTGCGCCTATGTTGAATGACCCGATTCCACCTCACGTTGACCCGCGCAAATTGGCTGACCGTGGCACCACCCTTCAAGGTGAACTGCTGCTGGCCGATTTGAAGAGACTCTGCGACCCGCTTTCCGACGATGTCGGTACGGTGCAGGCCAAATTCGTTTTTGAACGAGATGAACGTAAATCTGTGGTGATCCACAGCTTTATCGACACCGAAGTCAAAATGGTTTGCCAGCGTTGTCTTGAGCTGGTCACCCTGCCGATCCACAGCGAGTGCAGTTACGCCGTGGTGAAGGAGGGTGCGAATACCCAGTCGTTGCCGAAAGGTTATGACGTGCTGGAACTGGGCGAAGATCCATTGGATCTGCAGTCACTGATCGAGGAGGAGCTTTTGCTCGCCTTGCCCATTGTGCCTGCTCATCATCCGGAAGAATGCCAGCAGCCGGCGGGAGCAGATGAGCCCGAACCGAGCGAGGACGAGGTAACGCGGTCCAACCCGTTCAGTGTATTGGCGCAGTTAAAGCGTGACCCAAACGTTTAGGAGTTAATCAATTATGGCTGTTCAGCAGAACAAAAAATCCCGCTCTGCCCGTGACATGCGCCGTTCGCACGACGCTCTCGAGGCTAGCACCCTGTCTGTAGAAAAAACCACCGGTGAAGTTCACCTGCGTCACCACGTATCGCCAGAAGGCGTGTACCGTGGCCGTAAAGTGATCGACAAGGGCGCTGACGAGTAATCACTTGTCTGCTCAAGTCATCGCGATTGACGCAATGGGCGGGGACTTCGGTCCCCGCAGCATTGTTCAGGCCAGCCTTGCTTGCCTGTCTGCTACGCCCTCGCTGCACCTGACCCTCGTCGGTCAACCTTCCCTTCTTGAAGAACTGATCAACGGCCAATCGGCTGCCGATCGCGCGCGCCTGACGATTGTACCGGCCAGCGAAGTCATCACCATGGACGAAAAGCCGACCCAGGCGCTGCGTGGCAAACCGGACTCGTCGATGCGTGTCGCCCTCGAATTGTTGCGTGACGGCAAGGTTCAGGCCTGTGTCAGCGCCGGCAATACAGGTGCGTTGATGGCGTTGTCGCGGTTCGTGCTGAAGACCTTGCCGGGCATTGATCGTCCGGCAATGGTCGCCGCGATCCCGACGCAGACTGGCTATTGTCAGTTGCTTGATCTGGGCGCCAACGTCGATTGCAGCGCCGAACATCTGTTGCAGTTCGCCGTAATGGGCTCGGTGGCGGCGCAGACGCTGGGCATTCATCGCCCGCGCGTGGCCTTGCTGAACATCGGTACCGAAGACATCAAGGGCAATCAGCAGGTCAAGCTGGCGGCGACGCTGTTACAGGCGGCGCGTGGCATCAACTACACCGGTTTCATCGAAGGCGACGGTTTGTACCGTGGCGAGGCGGATGTGGTGGTGTGCGACGGTTTCGTCGGCAACATTCTGCTCAAATCCAGCGAAGGCCTGGCGACGATGATCGCTGCGCGCATCGAAGCGTTGTTCAAGAAGAATCTTGCCTCGCGGGCGGTAGGAGCGCTGGCGCTGCCGCTGATGAAGCGCTTGCAGGCCGATCTGGCGCCGGCGCGACATAATGGCGCAAGCTTTCTCGGCTTGCAGGGCATCGTGGTGAAAAGTCACGGATCGGCCGGCGTTCAGGGCTTTCAGAGCGCGATTTCCCGTGCACTGATCGAGATCCAGGAGAACTTGCCCCAGCGTCTCCACGGTCGTCTGGAGGACCTGTTGTCTTAGGCGTTTTCGTCGGACAATGCTTAAATGTGACCGCCCGGTTCAAAGGGCCATCCAAACTGTCAGTTTCTGGCGTCCCGAGCGGGGCGTTATTTTCCGACGACAAGATCATTAGGGGCTTGTTACATGTCTGCTTCCCTCGCATTCGTCTTTCCAGGACAGGGTTCGCAGTCCCTCGGCATGCTGGCCGAGCTGGGCGCGCAACATCCGCTGATCCTCGAAACCTTTCAAGAAGCCTCTGCTGCGCTGGGCTATGACCTGTGGGCGTTGACCCAGCAGGGCCCGGAAGAGCTGCTCAATCAAACCGACAAGACCCAACCGGCCATTCTGACCGCCTCGATCGCCTTGTGGCGCCTGTGGCTGGCGGAAGGTGGTGCGCGTCCGGCATTCGTTGCCGGTCACAGCCTGGGTGAATACAGCGCGCTGGTCGCTGCCGGCAGCCTGACTCTGGCTGATGCGGTCAAGCTCGTTGAGCGCCGCGGTCAGCTGATGCAGGAAGCGGTTCCGGCCGGGCAGGGCGGCATGGCCGCCATTCTCGGTCTGGAAGATGCTGACGTGCTGGCCGCCTGCGCCGAAGCGGCGCAAGGTGAGGTCGTCAGCGCAGTCAACTTCAACTCGCCTGGCCAAGTGGTGATTGCCGGTGCCAAGGCTGCCGTCGAACGTGCCATTGAAGGCTGCAAGGCCCGTGGTGCCAAGCGCGCCATGCCGCTGCCGGTGAGCGTGCCGTCGCACTGCGAACTGATGCGCCCGGCCGCCGAGCGCTTTGCCGAGTCCATCGCCGCCATCGACTGGCAGGCGCCGCAGATCCCGGTCGTACAGAACGTCAGTGCACAAGTGCCGGCCGACCTGGAAACCCTCAAACGCGATCTGCTCGAACAGCTCTACAAGCCAGTGCGCTGGGTCGAGTCGGTGCAGACGCTGGCCGCCAAAGGCGCGACCGATCTGGTCGAATGCGGTCCGGGCAAGGTCCTGGCCGGTCTGAACAAGCGTTGCGCCGAAGGCGTTGCGACTTCTAACCTCAATACCCCAGATGCCTTCGCTGCCGCTCGCGCAGCGCAGGCCTGAATCAGGAGAAACTTGCATGAGTCTGCAAGGTAAAGTTGCACTGGTCACCGGTGCAAGCCGCGGTATCGGCCAGGCCATCGCGCTGGAACTGGGTCGTCAGGGCGCTATCGTTGTCGGTACCGCGACCTCCGCGTCGGGCGCCGAGCGCATTGCCGCGACCCTGAAGGAAAACGGTATCCAGGGCACCGGTTTCGAACTCAACGTCACCAGCGACGAATCAGTCAGCGCGGTACTGGCGGGCATTCAGGAGCAGTTCGGTGCGCCGGTGGCGATTCTGGTCAATAATGCCGGCATCACCCGCGATAACCTGATGATGCGCATGAAAGACGATGAATGGTACGACGTGATCGATACCAACCTGAACAGTCTGTATCGCCTGTCCAAAGGCGTTCTGCGCGGCATGACCAAGGCGCGTTGGGGTCGAATTATCAGTATTGGCTCGGTGGTGGGTGCCATGGGCAACGCCGGCCAAGTAAACTATGCAGCCGCCAAGGCCGGTCTGGAAGGTTTCAGCCGGGCGATGGCGCGTGAAGTCGGTTCGCGTTCCATTACGGTCAACTCGGTGACCCCAGGGTTCATCGACACCGATATGACCCGCGAGCTGCCTGAAGCACAGCGTGAAGCCTTGCAGACGCAGATTCCGCTGGGTCGTTTGGGGCAAGCTCAAGAGATCGCGTCCGTGGTCGCTTTTCTTGCATCCGACGGTGCGGCATACGTCACTGGGGCTACAATCCCGGTGAACGGTGGGATGTACATGTGAGTAAAATGTGACGGATTGCTTCAAAAAAATGTCATACGAGCTGTCTAAAATCCGTTATAAAGCTGCAATCTATTTATAGGCAGAGGGCTGCAGGGTTTGAGGAGTGAAGCTTTCAGTTGAAAAACTGAAAAGTCTTTCTATACACTTACCCACTGGCCAGCTGCCTGAATTTGTCCATTAGGAGTGAAAACAAGGTATGAGCACCATCGAAGAGCGCGTCAAGAAAATCGTTGCCGAGCAACTGGGTGTTAAAGAAGACGAAGTGGTCAACACCGCTTCCTTCGTAGAAGACCTGGGTGCCGACTCCCTTGACACCGTTGAGCTGGTGATGGCTCTGGAAGAGGAATTCGAGACCGAAATCCCTGACGAAGAAGCTGAGAAGATCACTACTGTACAAGCTGCAATCGACTACGTTACCAGCCACCAGGCGTAATAGTTTGTAATCGTTGCTTGCTGTCATGGAAAAACCGCACTGCCATCATGGCGTGCGGTTTTTTCTTTAGGCCTGATGCAAAATCGTCATTTGAAAAAGGAGAGTGCTGTGTCGCGTAGACGCGTCGTAGTCACCGGTATGGGTATGTTGTCGCCACTGGGCACGGATGTGCCGAGCAGTTGGCAGGGCATTCTGGCTGGCCGCAGTGGCATTGGTCTGATCGAACACACCGACCTTTCTGCCTATTCGACCCGCTTTGGCGGTTCGGTCAAAGGCTTCAATGTCGAGGAATACCTGTCGGTCAAGGAAGCGCGCAAGCTCGACCTGTTCATTCAGTACGGCCTCGCCGCAGGCTTTCAAGCTGTGCGCAACGCCGGGCTGGAAGTCACCGACGCGAACCGTGAGCGCATCGGCGTTGCCATGGGTTCGGGGATCGGCGGTCTGACCAACATCGAAGAAACCAGTCGTACCCTGCATGAGACCGGCCCACGACGAATTTCGCCGTTCTTCGTGCCAGGCTCGATCATCAATATGATTTCCGGTTTCCTGTCCATCCATCTCGGAGCACAGGGACCTAACTACGCCATCGCCACCGCATGCACCACCGGTACGCACTGCATCGGCATGGCGGCGCGCAACATCATGTACGACGAAGCCGATGTGATGATTGCCGGCGGGGCCGAAATGGCCGCGTGCGGTCTGGGCATGGGCGGCTTCGGCGCGTCCCGTGCGCTGTCGACCCGCAACGACGAACCGACCCGTGCCAGCCGTCCGTGGGACAAGGGCCGTGATGGTTTCGTGCTGTCTGACGGTGCCGGTGCGCTGGTGCTCGAAGAACTCGAGCACGCCAAGGCGCGCGGTGCGACCATCTATGCCGAGCTGATCGGTTTCGGCACCAGCGGCGATGCCTTCCACATGACTTCGCCACCGGCCGATGGCGCCGGCGCTGCACGCTGCATCACCAATGCACTGCGCGACGCGAAGATCAATGTCGATCAGGTGCAATACATCAACGCCCACGGCACCTCGACCCCGGCCGGCGACCTTGCCGAAGCCAATGCGATCAAGTCGGTGTTCGGCGATCACGCCTACAAACTGTCGGTCAGCTCGACCAAGTCGATGACCGGTCACTTGTTGGGTGCAGCGGGCGCGGTCGAGGCGATCTTCAGCGTGCTGGCAATCAACAGCCAGGTGGCGCCGCCGACCATCAACCTCGATGAGCCGGACGAAGGCTGCGACCTCGATTTCGTGCCACACACTGCGCGCACCATGGACATCGATGTCGTGCTGTCGAACTCCTTCGGTTTTGGCGGCACCAACGGCACCCTGGCGTTCCGCCGGTTCGCAGGCTGATGGACTGCTGGGTCGACGGTCAACCGGCTGACAGTCTGTCGCTGAAAGATCGCGGCCTGGCTTACGGCGATGGCCTGTTCGAGACCATCGCGGTACGTGGCGGCCGGCCGATTCTGCTGGCGCGGCACCTGACGCGTCTGGCCGAAGGCTGTGCGCGTCTTGCCATCGTCGCTGATATCGAACTGATCGGCGACGAGCTGCTGCGCTATGCGGCAGCTATGGGTGAGGGCGTGCTCAAACTCATCCTCACCCGTGGCGACGGTCAGCGCGGTTATGCGCCCGATCCGACGGCATCAGGCCGCCGCATTCTGCAAGGCAATCCTCCCGCTGCTTATCCCGCTGCCAACGCTGAGCACGGCATACGCCTGTTTCCCTGCAATACGCGCTTGTCCAGGCAGCCGCTGCTGGCCGGGCTCAAACACCTCAATCGACTCGAACAGGTACTCGCCCGCGCCGAATGGCAGGACAGCGAGCACGCCGAAGGCTTGATGCTCGACCGTACCGGGCGCGTTATTGAAGGTGTGTTCAGCAACCTGTTCATCGTGCGCGACGGCGTGTTGATAACTCCGGATTTGAAACGCTGTGGCGTGGCCGGTGTGATGCGTGCGGAAATTTTGTTTCAGGCCGAGTCATTGGCCATCCCCAGCCAAATCACTGATATCAGCCTGGAACAGCTGCAATGGGCCGATGAAGTGTTTGTCTGCAACAGCGTGTATGGCGTGTGGCCGGTACGCGCCTACGCTGCACTGAGCTGGCCGGCTGGCCCGCTCACCCGTAAACTGCAAACCCTTGCCCGCGCCCTATTGGATGCCTGATTTGTGAGACGTAAACTTTTGCTGCTGCTGGAAACCGGACTGGTTCTGGCAGGGCTGCTGTTGGGCGCCAGCGCCTGGAAGATTCACAGTGCGCTGGAGCAGCCACTGAACATCACCCAGGAAGAATTGCTGGATGTGCCGAAAGGCTCGACGCCGACCCGTACATTCCTTTCTCTCGAAACCGATGGTGTCATCAAGGACGCGTTCTGGCTTCGCGTGTACTGGCGCTTCAACCTCGCCGGCACGCCCATCCACAGCGGCGAATACCGCATGCAGCCGGGCATGACCGTCAACGGTCTGATCGACTCGTGGAAGCGCGGCGATGTAGTGCAATACAGCCTGACGCTGGTCGAGGGCTGGAATTTCCATCAAGTGCGCGCTGCATTGGCCAAGGACGAGAAGCTCGAACAGACCCTGAGCGGTCTGAGCGACAGCGACGTCATGGCGAAGATTGGCCATAAAGGCTTGTTCCCGGAAGGACGCTTCTTCCCTGACACCTACCGCTTCGTGCGCGGCATGTCCGATGCCGAGCTGCTGAAAAAGGCCTTTGCTCGTCTAGACGAAGTGCTGGCTAGCGAGTGGGAAAAACGTTCGACCGATGTGCCTTACAAAGAGCCGTATCAGGCGCTGATCATGGCTTCGCTGGTCGAGAAGGAAACCGGCGTACCGCAGGAGCGCGGGCAGATTGCCGGGGTCTTCGTGCGCCGCCTGGCGCTGGGCATGCAACTGCAGACCGACCCGACGGTGATTTACGGCCTGGGTGAGCGCTACACCGGCAAGCTGACACGCGCGCACCTGAAAGAACCGACGCCGTACAACACCTATGTGATTCCTGGCCTGCCGCCAACACCGATTGCGATGGTCGGACGTGAAGCCATTCATGCCGCGCTGAATCCGGTGGAAGGCACCAGCCTGTATTTCGTCGCCCGTGGTGACGGCAGCCACGTGTTCTCCGATGATCTGGATGCGCACAACAATGCGGTGCGCGAGTATCAGCTCAAGCGCCGTGCCGATTACCGCTCCAGCCCGGCGCCGGCAACAGCGCCGGAAACCCCGGCAAGCGAGGAAGCGATTCCGCCAGCCTCGCCCAATCCTGCCCCGGAGACACTGCCACAGGTTGCGCCGCAGGAGCCTGCGCCGGCACCGGATGCCGCTACCCCCGAAAACGCGCAATGACTTTGATTAAGGACTGCCTGTGACTGGCTTGTTTATTACCCTCGAAGGCCCGGAAGGTGCCGGCAAAAGCACCAACCGCGAATACCTCGCCGAGCGCCTGCGCGCCGCCGGTATCGAGGTTGTGCTGACCCGTGAGCCGGGTGGCACGCCACTGGCGGAGCGGATTCGCGACGTGCTGCTGGCCCCGGCCGACGAAGTCATGAACCCCGATACCGAACTGTTGCTGGTCTTCGCCGCGCGTGCGCAGCATCTGGCCGAGGTGATCCGCCCCGCGTTGGCTCGTGGCGCGGTGGTCCTTTGCGATCGTTTCACCGACTCGACATACGCCTATCAGGGCGGTGGTCGCGGCTTGTCGCTGGAACGCATCGCCACGCTGGAAAGCTTCGTGCAGGGCGATCTGCGTCCGGACCTGACGCTGATCTTCGACCTGCCGGTGGAAATCGGCCTGGCGCGCGCCAGCGCTCGTGGCCGGCTGGATCGTTTCGAGCTCGAAGGGCGGGCCTTTTTCGAGGCGGTGCGCAGTGCGTTCCTCAAGCGTGCCGAAGCCGATCCTGCGCGCTATGTACGGATCGACGCCGGTCAGCCACTGAGCAAGGTGCAACAATCGCTGGATACCCTGATTCCGAATCTGGTGGAGCTGAGCCGTGGCTGAGGCCTATCCGTGGCAGGACAGCCTCTGGCAGCAATTGGCCGGGCGTAGCCAGCACGCTCACGCGTATCTGCTGCACGGCCCGGCCGGGATCGGCAAGCGGGCTTTGGCTGAGCGTCTGATGGCCAGCCTGCTGTGTCAGCGTCCGACGCCGGAAGCTTGCGGCGAATGCAAATCCTGTCTTTTGCTCAAGGCCGGCAGCCACCCGGACAACTACATTCTCGAACCGGAAGAAGCCGACAAGGCCATCAAGGTCGACCAGGTACGCGATCTGGTCAGTTTCGTCGTGCAGACCGCGCAACTGGGCGGGCGCAAAGTGGTGCTGATCGAACCGGTCGAGTCGATGAACATCAACGCCGCCAACGCCTTGCTCAAGAGTCTTGAAGAGCCGTCCGGCGATACCGTGCTGCTGCTGGTCAGCCACCAGACCAGCCGTTTGCTGCCAACGATCAAGAGCCGCTGCGTGCAGCAGGCCTGTCCGTTGCCGGGTGAGGCGATGAGTCTGAAGTGGCTGGCGCAAGCGTTGCCGGAGTGTTCCGAAGACGAGCGTGTCGAACTGTTGACGCTGGCTGCCGGTTCGCCGCTGATGGCGGTCAGCCTGCAAGCCCAAGGCGTTCGTGAGCAGCGCGCGCAAGTGGTTGAAGGCGTAAAAAAGTTGCTCAAGGGCCAGCAGTCGCCGACGCAATTGGCCGAAGAATGGAAAAACATTCCGATGCTGCGTCTGTTCGACTGGTTCTGCGACTGGTCGAGCCTGATTCTGCGCTATCAACTGACTCAGGACGAGGCCGGCCTCGGTCTGCCTGACATGCGCAAGGTCGTGCAGTACCTGGCGCAGAAAAGTGCGCAGGGTAAAGTCCTCGATATTCAGGACTGGATTCTCGCCCAACGGCAGAAGGTGCTGAGCAAGGCCAATCTCAATCCGGCGTTGCTGCTCGAAGCATTGTTGGTGCAATGGGCGGGATTGCCTGGTCAAAGATAGAGATGTGTACCTAGACTCTGAAGATCAGCAGTGGAGGTGAACATGCTTGAACCGATCAGCCCCGGCCCGCGCAACGGCATCCTGTCCCTGACGATCAAGGACAAATCCGTGCTGTATGCCGCCTACATGCCATTCATCAAGAACGGTGGCTTGTTCATCCCGACCAACAAGAGCTACCGGTTGGGCGACGAGGTGTTCATGCTGCTCAACCTGATGGACGAGGCGGAGAAGATCCCGGTTGCCGGCAAGGTCGCCTGGATCACTCCCAAAGGTGCGCAAGGCAATCGTGCCGCCGGTGTCGGCGTGCAGTTTAACGATGGCGACGACACCGCGCGCAGTCGCATCGAAACCCATCTGGCCGGAGCGTTGAAGTCCGACCGTCCCACCCACACGATGTAAGTTGCCGTTTTTATGCTCGTAGATTCTCATTGTCACCTTGATCGCCTTGACCTCGCCGCCCATGACGGCTCGCTGGATGCTGCGCTCGATGCAGCTCGCGGGCGCGGCGTCGGACACTTTCTGTGCATCGGCGTCAGCGCCGACAACGCCGCCGACGTCAAAGCCCTCGCCGAACGCTACAGCGATGTCGATTGCTCGGTCGGCGTGCACCCGCTCGACGTCCAGCCCGGCGCGGCGCCGGCGCTCGACTGGCTGCTGCACGAGCTCGATCACCCGAAAGTGGTGGCAATCGGCGAAACCGGTCTCGACTACCATTACGAACCGGAAGCTGCCGAGCTGCAGCAGGCGTCGTTCCGCCTGCACTTGCAAGCCGCGCAACAGACCGGCAAACCGGTGATCATTCACACCCGCGGTGCCCGAGCCGATACGCTTGAGCTGCTGCGCGAAGCGGCATTGCCCCAGGCCGGTGTGCTGCACTGTTTCACCGAAGACTGGGACATGGCTAAAGCCGCGCTGGACATGGGTTATTACATTTCCCTGTCGGGCATCGTCACCTTCCGCAATGCCGACGCCTTGCGCGATGTCGCCAGCAAAGTGCCGGCGGATCGCTTGCTGGTGGAGACCGATTCGCCGTATCTGGCGCCGATCCCTTATCGCGGCAAGCCCAACCTGCCGCAGTATGTGCGCGAGGTGGCGGAATTTCTGGCGATGCTGCGCGGCGAGAACTATGAGCGCTTTGCCGAGCAGACCACCGAGAACTTCAAGCGTCTGTTCCCTTTGGCGAGTGTTAGATCTGCCCCGTAGCGGCTGGCCAAATCGCAGGCAAAAAAAACCCGGGTTCTGGGGGGTGAATCCGGGTTAAGACCATTAGGAGTAAAACAAAGGCACGCGGTCCGTTGGTACCTTTACCGGCGCGACACTTGGGGGAGATGTCGCCCGACAGTTCAAGTATTGATCAGTCTGGCGTGCAGTCCAGTAAGCCGGTCGGGGTTTTTAAACAAATTTGGAATACGTTTGCTTCAGTTGAGTTCTCATTGCCCCTGAAACGTTCGCAAAATGAACGGTAAACACAGAGATGGTCGATGATCCGTGCATTTTTGCGCAATTTAGGCATAATACGCGGCTTCGTATTTTGACCCTTCAGACCTTTTCTTATGCACAAAGAACCTCGTAAGGTCCGTGAGTTTCGTCGCCGCGAGCAGGAAATTCTCGATACCGCGCTCAAGCTGTTCCTCGAACAAGGTGAAGACAGTGTCACCGTCGAGATGATTGCGGATGCCGTGGGTATCGGCAAAGGCACGATCTACAAGCACTTCAAATCCAAGGCCGAGATCTATCTGCGCCTGATGCTCGATTACGAGCGCGATTTGAACGAGCTGCTGCATTCGGCTGATGTCGACAAGGACAAGGAAGCGCTGTCGCGCGCCTACTTCGAATTCCGCATGCGTGACCCGCAGCGCTATCGCCTGTTCGACCGTCTCGAAGAGAAGGTCGTCAAAGGCAATCAGGTCCCGGAAATGGTCGAGGAGCTGCACAAGATCCGTGCCTCGAACTTCGAACGCCTGACCCTGCTGATCAAGGGTCGCATCAGCGAAGGCAAGCTTGAAGACGTGCCGCCGTACTTCCATTACTGCGCGGCCTGGGCGCTGGTGCACGGCGCTGTTGCGCTGTACCACTCGCCGTTCTGGAGCAATGTGCTGGAAGATCAGGAAGGCTTCTTCCAGTTCCTGATGGACATCGGCGTGCGCATGGGCAACAAGCGCAAGCGCGACCCGGAAACGCCAAGCAGCTGAGCCATTCAGCAGCCTTATTGCGCCGTGAATTCGTTACATGTCGCAATACCGCAGGAATATACTCAGGCATAGGGCTTGCTAAAACTTGAATTCTAAGTCAAGTTTTAGCCGCTCGATTTTCCATCGCCGGAGTGATCATGATCGTTGACCGTCAAGGCAGGCGTTTTCGCAATTTGCGTATCAGCCTGACTTCCGCCTGCAATTACGCCTGTACCTACTGCGTGCCCAACGGCAAGCGGCTGGTGGCGGCGCAGGATGAACTGTCGGCCGAAGCCATGGCCCGCGGCGTGGCGTATCTGATCGAAGCGGCGGGCATTGAGCGCTTGCGCATCACCGGCGGCGAGCCGCTGGTCAGTCCCAAACTCGAATCGTTCATGAGCGCCGTCGGCAAGATGGGCCTGGACGACATCAGCCTGACCACCAACGGTCAGCTCCTGGCGAAAAAACTCCCCTTGCTCATTGATGCCGGCCTGCGCCGCATTAACGTCTCCCTCGATACCCTCAACCCGGCAGCGTTTCGCAGTATCGCCCGTGGCGGTGATCTGGCCAGCGTACTCGATGGCATGCAACAAGCTGCCGCGGCGGGCATGAAGATCAAGGTCAACATGGTGCCGTTGCGCGGGCAAAACCTCGATCAGGTGATGCCGCTGCTCGATTACTGCCTGGAACGTGGATTCGAGTTGCGTTTCATCGAGCTGATGCGCATGGGCCATCTGGCCAAGGACTCCAATGCGTTCCTGCAGCAGTTTGTCAGTCTCGAGCAACTGCTTAGCCTGATCGGCGAGCGCTACGAATATGCGCAGACCGACGCGCCGATCGATGCCACGGCGGTTCGTTATGCGATTCCCGGTCTGGGTAACTTTGGCGTGATCGCCAACGAAAGCGTGCCGTTCTGCCGGACCTGCTCGCGCCTGCGCCTGTCCTCGACGGGTTGGCTGCATGGCTGCCTGTCGTCGAGCAACCGCCACTATGTCGGTGATCTGCTCGACAAGCCGCGCCATGAGGCACTGCCGGCATTGCAACGCTTGCTGATCAAGGCGTTGGGGGACAAGCAGGAGGTGGCATTTTCCGGTGGTGCGACGGTCATGAAGATTATCGGCGGCTGACTGTCCTCATCGCCAGCGGGCTGGTTCCCACAGTGTTTTGCGCAATCCTGCAAGAGCCAGCCCGCTGGCGATGCGATCTACAAGTCAGCAATTTCCAGAGCTGGCGCAAAAGCTGCATTCAACGGCCATTCGCCGGTTTTCCGTCACCGGCCTTTGGAGGAATAGGATGCGTAGCCTGGTTTTGCTGCTGGCCGTTTTGGCGCTTGGCGGCTGTATGACTGTCAGCGATATGGCCGAAGGCACTCGCTACCAGATGAGTGATGCCGGTTTGCTGGACCACAGCGACAGCCGTCGCGTGAACAATTTCCGCATTCAGCCGGACTCGTTCATCTACATCGCTCAGGGCGCTTTTGCACCGCCGGGCGGTTCCTATCCGCGGCCTAACGTGGTCGCCGAAGAAGCCTTCAAGGGGTTCGTCGAATACTTCCCGATGGTCCGCCGCGCCCGCGCTCCCGAAGGCCTTGACCAAGCCATGGGCGAAGCTCGCGATGCCGGCGCGCATTACTTGCTGTACACGCGTTTCGCCAAGGCTGACGACCGTATCGGCAACTCCGATGAATGGCTCGATCAGGAAGCGGTCGACCGACTCGGTATCGACGGCGGGGTGATTCAGATCATGTTGATCGAGACCAGCACCCAGTATTTGATTGATACTGCACGGATCAAGAGTCGTGGCGGTTTACTGACGTTCCACGACAACAAGCCTGAAGACCTGATCGGCCCGCCACTGGCGCAATACGCACGCAGTCTGCTGGGGATCGGCAACCAATAACCGAAGGAGGACGCCATGAGTGGACCGCAAAAAGCCAATGACCTGTTGGGACAGATCCCAAAAACCAAAGGCCTGCCGCCGGTGCACTTGTGGAACCCGGACTTCTGCGGCGACATCGACATGCGCATCGCCCGCGACGGCACCTGGTATTACCTGGGCACGCCGATCGGGCGCAAGCCGATGGTCAAGCTGTTCTCGACGATCATCCGCCGCGACGGCGACGATTATTTCCTGATCACACCGGTCGAGAAGGTCGGCATCAAGGTCGACGACGCGCCGTTCGTGGCAATCGCCGTTGAGGTGGCAGGCGAGGGTGAAGCGCAAGTGCTGCGCTTCACCACCAACGTCGATGAAACCACCGAGGCCGGGCCCGAGCATCCGCTGCGTGTCGAGATTGATCCGACGACACAGGAACCCGCGCCTTATGTGCATGTGCGCACTAATCTTGAAGCGCTGATCCACCGCAACGTGTTCTACGAGTTGGTGGAATTGGCTGTCAGCCGTGAAATCGATGGCGAGCGCTGGCTGGGCGTGTGGAGCGGCGGCGAGTTCTTCCGAATCGGTCCCGAACCTTAAAACCCGTACCCCCTGTAGGAGTGAGCCTGCTCGCGATAGCGGTGAGACCGTCGACAGTGCGTTGACTGATACACCGCTATCGCGAGCAGGCTCACTCCTACATGGGTTTTGTATTCCAGCTGAAAATCTCGTTGACTGTTATTCGTATGATGATTAGCGTAAGCACCCATCGCGAACCGCTTTGAGGTGTTCATGTCCAGCAGCTTTCATGCGTCGACCGTTGACTGGCTGGGTAGCTGGATCGCCGCGGGCCAGGTGCGGCCGGGGCAGACCATCAAGGTCGAGGCGGATCTGGGCGAACAGCTCGGGGTCAGCCGCACGGTGATTCGCGAAGCGATCAAAACCCTCGTCGCCAAAGGCATGCTCGAAGTCGGGCCGAAAGTCGGCACGCGAGTCTTGCCGGTGCGGCGCTGGAACCTGTTCGACCCGCAAGTGGTCGGCTGGCTGTCGCGCAACGGTTTGCCGGAAAACTTCGTCGACGACCTGCTCGATCTGCGCCGCACCATCGAACCGATGGCGGTGCGCTGGGCCTGTGAACGCGCAACCCCGGAACAGATCGAAGCAGTGAAACTGGCCTATCACGCACTTGAACGCGCAGTCGACAGCGGCATCGATTACAACCGCGCCGATCAGGCCTTCCACGAATGCATTCTTGCCGCCAGCCACAATCAATTTATCGAACAGATGGTCCCGGCCCTCGGCGCGTTGCTCGCGGTATCGTTCGAAGTGTCTGCTGCCGACCCGGATGAACTGCGTCGCACGTTACCGATTCACAAGGACATGGCCGATGCCATCGCCGCCCGCGATTCAACGCGCGGGGTGTGGGCCTGCATGACCCTGATCGACAACGCCGATCTGGCGATAAAGCGGTTTTACCCGAAAGTCATGGCCGATAAAAAAGCCAGCTGACCACACAGATCCCTGTAGGAGTGAGCCTGCTCGCGATGAGGCCCGTCAGTTGATATCAACGTCACTGATGCACCGCGATCGCGAGCAGGCTCACTCCTACAGAAAACAACAATAATGGAGCCCTCAAATGCAGTGGACCGCCCTGACCGAACACCGCGCCCAGCTCGGTGAAGGTCCTTTCTGGGACGCGCCGACCCAGGCGCTGTACTGGGTAGATATCGCCGGCAAACAGGTGCTGCGTCTGATTGGCCAGAACGTGCAGATCTGGCAGATGCCCGAGCATGTGTCCGCGTTCATTCCGTGCAACAACGGCGATGCGCTGGTGACCCTGAGCAGTGGCGTCTATCGCCTCGACCTCGATTCGCCGGGCCTCGAACCGAAGCTGACGCTGTTCTGTGTCGCCGACCCGCAACCCGGCAACCGGCCCAACGAGGCGCGCTGCGATGCACGGGGCCGGTTATGGCTTGGCACCATGCAGAACAACATCGGCGAGCAGGGTGAAGACCTGCCGATTGTGCGCCGCTCCGGGGGGTTGTTCCGGGTCGATCCGGATCAACGCGTGACGCCGTTGCTGCTCAATCTGGGCATACCCAATACCCTGCTGTGGAGCGACGACGGCACGAAACTGCTGTTCGGCGACAGCCTCGACAGCGCGCTCAATCAATATTTCATCCGCACCGACGGCAGTCTCGACGATGCGCAGGTTTTTTATATATCCGATCAGCACGGCGGCCCGGACGGCTCGGCGATGGACGCTGAAGGTTACATATGGAATGCGCGCTGGGACGGCAGCTGTCTTCTGCGTCTGACGCCCGAAGGTGCGGTCGATCGCAAGATCGATTTGCCGATCAGCCGTCCGACCAGTTGCGTATTCGGCGGTGCGGACCTGAAAACTCTGTACATCACCAGTGCCAAGAGCCCGCAAAACCATCCGCTGGACGGCGCGGTGCTGTCGATGCGTGTCGATGTTGCAGGAAAGCTCTGTACGCGTTTTGCCGGTTAGATCTCATAATATGGGATGCGAAATTATATATTGAGATTATTTGGCGGTCGGGTTTATAGTCGGCTCCAGCAGTAACACGCACTCACACTTAAAAAGAACAAAACAGGTGAAGTGATGCAGCGAATATCCATCGCACTCCAGCGCGGAGTCCGTTTCTCGCCACGGCTTGAAGTCGTGGCGCGTACTTGCCTGTTCAATTCTTCAGGTCTTGCAAACCGGACATCGGTCGATGCCCGGTTTTTTTGCGCTTGCGAAAAAGGGGTCTGACCGTGGCTGAAGCGCTTACTCTGCCGCCGGTGCCCGCGCCACCTCAAGGAGAACGTCTGCGCGGCAAAGTCGTGTTGCTGACCGGCGCCGCCCAAGGCATCGGCGAAGCCATCGTCGCTGCGTTCGCCTGCCAACAGGCAAAACTGCTGATCAGCGACATCCAGGCGGAAAAAGTCGAAAACGTCGCCGCGCACTGGCGCGCCCGGGGTTATGACGTGCAAGCCATGCAGGCCGATGTTTCGCGTCAGACAGATCTGAATGCCATGGCCAAACGCGCCGTTGAGCTGCACGGGCGTATCGACGTGCTGGTCAACTGTGCCGGGGTCAATGTGTTCCGCGATCCGTTGCAGATGACCGAAGAGGACTGGCGCCGTTGCTTCGCCATTGATCTGGACGGCGCCTGGTACGGCTGCAAAGCGGTACTGCCGCAGATGCTTGAACAGGGCGTGGGCAGCATCATCAATATCGCCTCGACTCATTCCAGCCACATCATTCCCGGCTGCTTCCCGTATCCCGTAGCCAAACACGGTTTGCTCGGCCTGACTCGCGCGCTGGGCATCGAATACGCGCCCAAAGGCATTCGGGTCAACGCCATCGCCCCGGGCTACATCGAAACGCAACTGAACGTCGACTACTGGAACGGTTTCGCCGACCCGCACGCCGAGCGCCAACGCGCGTTCGACCTGCACCCGCCGAAACGCATCGGCCAGCCGTTGGAAGTGGCGATGACGGCGGTGTTTCTCGCCAGCGACGAAGCGCCGTTTATCAACGCTTCGTGTATCACCATCGATGGTGGGCGCTCGGTGATGTACCACGACTGAACAAACGGATTCGCAGCGCTGAACTACGCTTGCAATCCAATCATCATACGATATGACTATTTTCAACACGCTCCACTGAGAACACGCTTCAACGCTTTTCAACCTTGCTCAAAAAAAATAACAAGGAGTCATCTGATGAAACGTCGATTCGGGATTCGTACCCTGTGCAGCACTGCCCTGGCGGTCACTGCGTTCAGCCTGAGCGGTGCGCTGCTCGCTGCCGACGCGGTGAAGATCGGTTTTCTGGTCAAGCAGGCCGAAGAACCGTGGTTCCAGACCGAGTGGGCCTTCGCCGAGAAAGCCGCCAAGGACAAAGGCTTTGAACTGATCAAGATCGCCGTACCCGATGGCGAGAAAACCCTCTCGGCCATCGACAGCCTCGCCGCCAATGGCGCCAAGGGCTTCGTGATCTGCCCGCCGGACGTGTCCCTCGGCCCGGCGATCATGGCTAAAGCCAAAATCAATGATCTGAAGGTCATTGCTGTCGACGACCGTTTCGTCGACGCCAACGGCAAATTCATGGAAGACGTGCCGTACCTCGGCATGGCTGCGTTCGAAGTCGGCCAGAAGCAGGGTGCCGCCATGGCCGCCGAAGCGAAGAAGCGTAACTGGGACTGGAAAGACACCTACGCGGTGGTCAACACCTACAACGAACTCGATACCGGCAAGAAGCGCACCGATGGTTCGGTCGATGCCCTGAAGAAGGCTGGCATGCCGGAAGATCACATCCTCTTCGCCGCCCTGAAAACCCTCGACGTACCGGGCAGCATGGACGCCACCAACTCGGCGCTGGTCAAGCTGCCAAGCGCGGCGAAAAACCTGATCATCGGCGGCATGAACGACAACACCGTGCTGGGCGGCGTGCGCGCCACTGAAGCGGCCGGTTTCGCCGCAACCAATGTAATCGGCATCGGCATCAACGGCACCGACGCCATCGGCGAACTGAAAAAGCCTAACAGCGGCTTCTTCGGTTCGATGCTGCCAAGCCCGCACATCGAAGGCTACAAGACCGCCGAGATGATGTACGAGTGGATCACCGCCGGCAAAGAACCACCGAAGTACACCGCCATGGATGACGTCACCCTGATCACCCGCGAAAACTTCAAGCAAGAGCTGGAAAAAATCGGCCTGTGGAACTGACGCAGCGACGGCCCGGGCAGCCGGGCCGTTTATCGGTGTGAAGAGGTGGCTTTATGCACGCGCAAGTACAGACACAAGAACAACACAGCGCCAGCGGCAGCCTGCGTTTCAACGGGATTGGCAAAACCTTTCCCGGCGTGAAGGCGCTGGACGGCATCAGTTTCGTCGCTCATCCCGGCCAGGTTCATGCGCTGATGGGCGAGAACGGCGCTGGCAAATCGACCCTGCTGAAAATCCTCGGTGGCGCTTACATCCCGAGCAGCGGCGAGCTGCAGATCGGCGAGCAGACCATGGCGTTCAAATCGACCGCCGACAGCATTGGCAGCGGTGTCGCGGTGATTCACCAGGAACTGCATCTGGTCCCGGAAATGACCGTCGCCGAAAACCTGTTTCTCGGGCATTTACCGGCCAGTTTCGGTTTGATCAATCGCGGCGAGCTGCGCCAGAAAGCCTTGAATTGCCTCAAAGGCCTGGCCGATGAAATCGACCCGCAGACCAAGGTCGGGCGCCTGTCGCTCGGCCAGCGCCAGTTGGTGGAAATCGCCAAAGCCTTGTCGCGCGGTGCGCATGTGATTGCCTTCGACGAACCGACCAGCAGCCTTTCGGCGCGGGAAATCGACCGTTTGATGGCGATCATCGGCCGCCTGCGCGACGAGGGCAAAGTGGTGCTCTACGTGTCCCATCGCATGGAAGAAGTGTTCCGTATCTGCGACGCCGTCACGGTGTTCAAGGACGGTCGCTACGTACGCACCTTCGACGACATGAGCCAGCTGACCCACGATCAACTGGTGACCTGCATGGTCGGGCGTGACATTCAGGACATCTACGATTATCGCCACCGCCCGCGCGGCGCCGTGGCGTTGAAAGTCGACGGCCTGCTCGGCCCGGGCCTGCGCGAGCCGATCAGTTTCGAAGCGCACAAAGGCGAAATCCTCGGCCTGTTCGGGCTGGTCGGGGCAGGGCGCACCGAGCTGTTTCGGCTGCTCAGCGGCCTGGAGCGCAACACCGCTGGACGTCTGGAATTGCGCGGGCACGAACTGAAGCTGCGCTCGCCGCGCGACGCGATTGCCGCCGGCATTCTGCTGTGCCCGGAGGACCGCAAGAAGGAAGGCATTATTCCGCTGGCGAGCGTCGCCGAGAACATCAACATCAGTGCCCGTGGCGCGCATTCGAGCCTCGGCTGCCTGATTCGCGGGCTGTGGGAGAAGGGCAACGCCGACAAGCAGATCAAGGCGTTGAAAGTGAAAACGCCGCATGCCGGCCAGCAGATCAAATTCCTCTCTGGCGGCAATCAGCAGAAGGCCATTCTCGGTCGCTGGCTGTCGATGCCGATGAAAGTCCTGCTGCTCGACGAACCGACCCGCGGCATCGATATCGGTGCCAAAGCGGAGATTTACCAGATCATCCATAACCTCGCCGCCGACGGTATTTCGGTGATCGTGGTGTCCAGCGACCTGATGGAAGTGATGGGGATTTCCGACCGCATTCTGGTGCTGTGCGAAGGCGCCCTGCGCGGTGAAGTCAACCGCGACCAGGCCAATGAATCCAACCTGCTGCAACTGGCTTTGCCGCGCCACCGCGCTGACGGCGTGGCGAACTGAGAGGTGACTATGATGACAACCCAAAACGAAACCCTGCCGACCGAGCGCAAACCGCTGGACATGCGTCGCTTCCTCGACGACTGGGTCATGCTGCTGGCGGCGATCGGCATTTTCATTGCCTGTACGCTGCTGATCGACAACTTCCTCTCGCCGCTGAACATGCGCGGTCTCGGGCTGGCGATTTCCACCACCGGCATTGCCGCGTGCACCATGTTGTATTGCCTGGCGTCAGGGCATTTCGACCTGTCGGTCGGCTCGGTGATTGCCTGCGCCGGTGTGGTCGCGGCGGTGGTGATGCGTGACACCAACAGTGTGTTTCTCGGTGTCAGCGCGGCGCTGGCGATGGGCCTGATCGTTGGCCTGATCAACGGCATCGTGATCGCCAAATTGCGCGTCAACGCGTTGATCACCACGCTGGCGACCATGCAGATCGTCCGTGGCCTGGCCTACATTTTTGCCAACGGCAAAGCGGTCGGCGTATCGCAGGAATCGTTCTTCGTCTTCGGTAACGGCCAGTTGTTCGGTGTGCCGGTGCCAATCCTGATCACCATCGTCTGCTTCCTGTTTTTCGGCTGGCTGCTGAACTACACCACCTACGGGCGCAACACCATGGCCATCGGTGGCAACCAGGAAGCGGCGCTGCTGGCGGGCGTCAACGTTGACCGGACCAAGATCATCATCTTCGCCGTGCACGGTTTGATCGGTGCGCTGGCCGGGGTGATTCTGGCGTCGCGGATGACCTCCGGGCAGCCAATGATCGGCCAGGGTTTCGAGCTGACAGTGATCTCGGCCTGCGTGCTGGGCGGCGTGTCGCTGAGCGGCGGCATCGGCATGATCCGCCATGTGATTGCCGGGGTGTTGATTCTGGCGATCATCGAGAATGCGATGAACCTGAAGAACATCGACACGTTTTATCAGTATGTGATTCGTGGTTCGATTCTGTTGCTGGCCGTGGTGATTGACCGCCTGAAGCAACGCTAAGGTCAAAAGCCCCTCACCCCAGCCCTCTCCCAAGGGGAGAGGGAGCCGACCGAGGTGTCTCGCGTTCTGCATCGACCTGAAAAGACCGGGTCGACTATGGATTCACTTAAGCGCTTTCGGGTCGGCAAAGCGCTCCAATATCCCCCATTCAGTCCCCTCTCCCTCAGGGAGAGGGCTAGGGTGAGGGGCTGTTGATTTTGCTTTTGATTTTGCTCACGCCACCGGTCACCTCCCACAAATATCCCTTGCCCGCCACGCTCCGTTTCGGTTATCAATTTGTACATGATTAGACAGGTACGATTCGACAAGAAACAACGGGTGGTCGACGAGCTCGTCCGGCGCATCGAAAGCGGCCTCATGGAGGACGGCTTTCTGTTGCCCGGCGAGCATCAGTTGGCTCAGGAATTCCAGGTCAGCCGCGGCACGCTGCGCGAGGCGCTAGCCGAGCTGAAACGGCGCAATTACATCGCCACGCAAAGCGGCGTCGGCTCGATCGTCACGTTTGACGGCGTTGCGCTCGACCAGCGCAGTGGCTGGGCGCAGGCGCTGGCCGACAGCGGGGCGCTGATCAACACTGAGGTGCTGCGCCTTGAAGCTGTGACCCGGCCCGATCTGCTGGTGCGTTTCGGCACCGACCAGTTCATCACCCTTGACCGTCGTCGGCGCGCTACCGACGGTACCCTGGTGTCCCTCGAACGCTCATTGATGCCGGCCAATGGCGGCCTGGAAAGCCTGCCGCGCGTAGGCCTGATCGACAACTCGCTGACCATCACCCTGGCCGCGTATGGCTATATCGGCGAGCGCGGCGATCAATGGATCGGCGCCGAACCGCTGAATGCCGAAGATGCCGAACTGCTCGGTCGACCGGTCGGTACGGTTTTCCTCAAAGCCCTGCGCACCACCTACGATCGCCAGAACCGTTTCATGGAGCAGGTCGAAAGCCTGCTCGACCCGGTGCATTTTCGTCTGCACCTGCAATTCGGAGAATCGAAATGACCCCGCTCAACCGTGCCCTTGGCGCTTTTTATGGTCTGGCCCTCGGTGATGCGCTGGGCATGCCGACGCAATCGCTCGATCGCGAAACGATCAAGGCGCGTTTCGGCCAGATCACCGATCTGCAGGATGCCGGGCCGCTGCAACCGATCGCCGCGAACATGCCCAAAGGCTCGATTACCGATGACACCGAACAGGCGATTCTGGTCGGTCAGTTGCTGGTCGAAGGCAAGGGCCACATCGAGCCGGCGATCCTCGCGCAGCGCCTGATCGAGTGGGAAGCCGAGATGCAGGCCAAGGGCTCGCAGGATCTGCTCGGACCGTCGACCAAGCGTGCGATTGAAATGATTCTCGCCGGCCATTCGCCGGAAGAGGCCGGGCGCTACGGCACCACCAACGGCGCGGCGATGCGCATCACCCCAGTCGGGATCGCCGCCGATGTGGCGGATCGCGAACGGTTTATCGCGGCCGTGGTGCAGGCCTGCCAGGTCACCCACAACACCACGCTGGGAATTTCCAGCGCGGCGGCGGTGGCGGCGGTGGTGTCTGCCGGGGTCAATGGCCTGGATCTGGGCGAGGCGTTGAACCTTGGTCAGCAGATCGCCCAGCAGGCAGAAACCCACGGGCATTGGGTGGCTGGTGGTCGTATCGGCTCGCGCATCAGTTGGGCGCGCAGCATCAGCGTCGACAGCGACAAGGCATTGCTGGCGGATCTGCTCTACGACGTGATTGGGACTTCGGTGGCTTCGCAGGAATCGGTGGTGGTCTCCTTCGCTTTGGCGCAGCAGGTGGCCATCGGCGAGATGAACCCGTTCGAGGCGCTGTGCATGGCGGCCAGCCTCGGTGGCGATACCGACACCATCGCGGCGATTCTCGGCGCGATGCTCGGGGCCTGCCTGGGGCTTGAGTGCTGGCCTGATCCAATGATCGAAACAGTGAAAACTGTTAATCAGTTGCAGCTTGAGCCGTTGGTGCAGGGGCTGTTGGGCTTGCGCTGAATGGGCTGGCGCCATCGCTGGCAAGCCAGCTCCCACAGGGAAAGTGCACATCTTAAGGTTCACTCTCCCACAGGGAAAGTGCACATCTCAAGGTTCACTCCGTACCTGTGGGAGCTGGCTTGCCAGCGATAGGCGCACCAGAATTTTTGCATCATTCACCCGCAATGGATCGCTCAGACAGGCCTCGGAAGGCCGATTGTCTTGTCGTTTTGCATCATTGCCACAACCACAAAAAAGGCAAACAGGAGCACGTTCATGAGTTCATCGACCGCCGGGCAGAGCGCCGGGCAACTGGAAACCCGCGGCATCGAGCCGGTGCCCGAAGCCGAGTGCAACGGCCATCCGCTGCAGTTGTTCTGGGTGTGGTTCGCCGCCAACATTTCCATTCTCGGCCTGCCCTTGGGCGCCACGCTGGTGGCGTTTCGGGGGCTGGCGATCTGGCAGGCGATCATCGTCGCGATCCTCGGCGCCGCCGGTTCGTTTGCGGTGGTCGGGATCATTTCGATTGCCGGTCGACGTGGCCGCGCGCCCAGTCTGACCCTGTCACGAGCGATCTTCGGCGTACGCGGCAATATCGGCCCGACGCTGGTGTCGCTGATGTCGCGACTGGGCTGGGAAACGGTCAACACCACCACTGCTGCGTTCGTGCTGTTGTCGCTGTGTTCGATCCTGTTCGGCTCGCCGGTCGAGGCAAAAAGTGCGCCGCTGCTGACGCTGATCTTCATCGCGATTTTCGTCCTCCTGACCCTGGCGGTGTCCGGCCTGGGTCATGCGACGTTGCTGGTCATTCAGAAGTGGGCGACTTACGTGTTCGGCGCGCTGAACATCCTGGTCGGCGGCTTCCTCTGCGCGACCATCGACTGGAGCGCCGTGTTCAACGCCACGCCGGCACCGCTGAGCGCGATGATCATCGGCATCGGCACCATGGCCGCTGGCACCGGGATTGGTTGGGCCAACGCTGGCGCCGATATGTCGCGCTATCAACACCGCAGCGTCAAAGCCGTGCGACTGGTCGCTTCCGCAGCGTTCGGCGCGGGTATTCCACTGGTTCTGCTGATCACCCTCGGCGGCTTGCTGTCGGTGGGCAACAACGATCTGGCGTCGGCCACTGACCCGATCGTGGCGATCCGCGACATGCTGCCGACCTGGATGGCCGTGCCGTACCTGATCACCGCGTTCGGCGGTCTGCTGCTGTCGAACAATCTGTCGGTGTACTCCGCCGGCCTGACCACGCTGACCCTCGGCCTCAAGGTCAAACGTGTTTACGCGGTGGTAGTCGATATCGTCGCGATCTTCGCCGGTTCGATTTATTTCATGCTGATCGCCGACAGCTTCTACGGCCCATTCATTACCTTCATTTCCCTGCTGGCGGTGCCGATCACGGCCTGGGTCGGGATCTTCGTGGTCGATCTGATTCATCGTCATTACTACAGCCCCAAAGATCTGCTCGACGTCAGCCCGAGCAGCGCCTACTGGTACCACGGCGGTATCGAATGGCGCGCGTTTGGTGCCTGGGCGATTGCCATCGTGCTGGGTTTCAGCTTCACCACCATCGGCACCACCGCTGAAAACGTCTGGTTCAAAGGTTTCCTGTCCGACTCGTGGCTGGGCCATAACGGCCTCGGCTGGATCGTGACCTTCGTCGTTGCCGGCGGCCTTTACCTTGTACTGGGCGGGGCCAAAGATCGCCGCGCCGCGCAACCCGAGAATGCTCATGCCTAAGATGTTGCACACCGGCCAGGTCATCATCGACCTGGTCATGGCCGTGGAAAAACTCCCGCAGGTTGGCGGCGATGTGTTGGCGCAGTCGGCGGGATTCGAAGCGGGCGGCGGGTTCAACGTGATGGCGGCCGCGGTGCGCAACGGCCTGCCGGTGGTTTATCTGGGGCGTCACGGCACGGGGCGTTTCGGTGATCTGGCGCGGCAGGCGATGCAGGCTGAAGGCATCTGCATCGGTATTGCTGAACCTGCTGAACGCGACACCGGTTTGTGCGTGGCCCTCACCGATGCCTCGGCCGAGCGCAGTTTCATTTCCTATATCGGTGCCGAAGGCGAGGTGACCGCCGAGGACCTGAACAGCGTTGCCGCCGATGCGGGTGACTATGTGTACCTCAGCGGTTACAGCCTGCTTCACCCAGGCAAGGCGCACGCGTTGCTCGACTGGACGCTGGCCTTGCCGAAGGGCATCAACGTGGTGTTCGATCCGGGGCCGTTGGTCGAATCGCCGGATTCGCCGTTGATGCAGGCGTTGCTGCCGCGCATCGATGTGTGGACCAGCAACAGTGTCGAGGCATTGCGATTCACTGGAGTCGATGAGATTGGTATCGCGATGGATCGCCTTGCGGAACTGCTGCCGGAAACTGTGCTGATGGTGGTGCGCGACGGGCCGCAGGGTTGCTGGATTCAGCAGCGTGGCGAGCGTCGACAGGTGCCAGGGTTTGCTGTCAAAGCAGTGGACAGCAATGGCGCTGGTGATGCGCATGCGGGGGTGTTTGTTGCTGGGTTGGCAAAAGGGTTGGAGGCACCGGAAGCGGCGCGGCGGGCGAATGCGGCGGCGGCACTGGCGGTGACTTGCTGGGGGCCGGCGACATCGCCGGGGGCGGTTGAGGTGGATGCTTTCATCCGCGAGTCCTGAGGCGACTGATACATCGCAATCGCTGGCAAGCCAGCTCCCACAGGGTCTTCGGGGGTAAGTGCAATAGTGCAACCACCCGACAAATCTGTGGGAGCTGGCTTGCCAGCGATGAGGCCATTAGACTCAACCAGCCTTGCGCAACGCCTCAATCAATTCTTGCTTGCGCATCGACGAGCGTCCCGGAATATTCTTCGCCCGGGCCTCTTTCATCAAACTGTCGACGGTCTGCGCATCCTTCGAAGTCTCGCTATTACGCGAATGCCCCTTGCGACTGGCCACTGCTCGGCGCGATGACTCTTTGCGGTCTACCGACTTGGCGCTCGCCGGTTTTTTGCGCCCGGAGCCGCCGGACTTTTCCCCGCCACCCGATTGCTTGTTCACGGTCGCCCAGGCGCGGGCTTCGGCTTCATCTGTCGACACGCCCTTTTTCTCATAGCTGTCTTCGATGTGCTCGGCCTTGCGCTTCTGTTCACTGGTGTATTTGTCTTTGCTTCCACGAGGCATGGGATTTCTCCTCCAGTGTGCAGTTTCAGCCGCTCGCCGCACCGGCCGCGAGCGACTTCGCAATTACTGCTGATCAAGTTTGCGTGCAGCTTCAACGCCCGCAGCGCTGAGCTTGATCGGCAGGTTCAACTCATGCTCGCCCGCTTCGCTGCAGGTCACATGACCGTGATGAATCAAGCCGCGCTCCTGCAGGGCGGCGAGGGCGCTGGCCACGACTTTCTCGCCCCGGTAATTGTCCAGCACTTCCTTGCCCAAGCCGTTGGGATGCGCGTGCAACAGGCGGGTGAGGACTTCTTTTTCCAGGTCTTTGTCGACGTTCATGGTTACCTCTTCATGGGAGTGAATAGGGCGCTCGCGTCGGCGAACTGCTACTGACCGGCACCTTCGGAACCCGAACCACCGGTGGTGGTTTTCGAGCCGACGCCGGGGCCGGCGTTATCGGGCGCGGCGGGGGAATCAGGCGTGTTCATGCCGCCCTGACGGCCCGGATCGCTGCCCTGCGTGCGCGGGTCGGTGCCGGTGGCCGGTGGCTGATTGATCAACGGCACGCCGGAGCCATCGGTATTCATGCCGGGAGCACTGTTGATGGCGGGGGCGCGAGGCGGGGTCGGATCGGTAGGGCCAGTGCCCGCTGCCGTGGACGAGGCGGCGAATACCGCAGGGCAAAGCAGGGCGCTGAAGACGAAAGCGGTCAACCTTGACGGGATCATAGGGCTTCTCCAGTGATTGGAATCCTTACCCTTGGTTGGTCCGCCGCACGTCGGGATTGGTGCCTGAGGATCGACGAACGGTTTGTTTCGTCATGGTGTGTTTACCAATGGGTCGATGCCGATTTCTTCCTTGAACTGCTCCATGAAACCCTTCAAGCGCTGATGGCGAATCTGTGCCAGGCGCTGGCCGGTGGCGGTCTGGAAACCCTCGGCGAGGTGCAGCAGTTTGGTCTGGAAATGGTCGAGGCAAAAGCGTGTGTCGTCGTAGTCACGGTGTTGCGCCTCGGGGTCTTGCGAATCGTAAAGCGCCGCGCCCATGCGCCCGGCGACATAGAAAGTGCGCGCGACACCGAGCATGCCCAGCGAGTCGAGACGGTCGGCGTCCTGGACGATTTTCGCTTCGAGGGTCAACGGGGTGATGTCGGCGGAGAAGCTGTGGGCTTCGATGGCGTGGGCGACCTGAGTGATTTTTTCGCTGGGCCAGTTCATCGCTTCCAGGACGGATGAAGCCTTGTCCGCTGCCAGACGCGAAGCCTGAGCGCGCAGCGGCGAGTTTTTCTCGACGGATACGCAATCGTGCAGCAGCACTGCGGCGAGCAAGACATCGAGCTCACCGCCTTCCGTTTCATGCAGTGTGCGTGCGTTGTGCCAGACCCGCTGCAGGTGGGCGAGGTCGTGCGCGCCGTCGTCTGAGGGCTGTAGAGCATGAGGAAGCAACGCTGAGGCCAGTGCCTGCATGGGCGTGAAATATTCAACGGTCATAAACATCCTTTCAGATTGTCGCAAAACCTGTGGGAGAGCCTGCTCGCGAAGGCATTCTGTCAGTTGACCCAAGGACTGACTGAAAGGACGCCTTCGCGAGCAGGCTCGTTCCTACAGGTGACACAGTGTTCGGCAAATCAGGCAAGTTAACCCGTTTTGCCATGTGACGAGCGCCGCCGCGCGCCTTAGTATGGCGCTTTAATTTGCACACAAGGCCCGTCCATGACGATCGAAATCCGCCCGGCGACCCCCAGCGATGCACCGCAGATCCTTACCTTCATCACCGAGCTCGCCGATTTCGAAAAGGCCCGCCACGAAGTCATTGCCAGCGTTGCCGACATCGAACGCAGCCTGTTCGGCGAAGGCGCCACCGCCCACGGCCTGATCTGTCTGCGCGATGGCTTGCCAATCGGTTTCGCGGTGTTCTTCTTCAGCTATTCGACCTGGCTGGGCAGCAACTGCCTGTACCTCGAAGACCTCTACATCACCCCTGAACAACGCGGCGGCGGCGCCGGTAAAACCCTGCTGCGCCACCTCGCCAAAATCGCCTGCGCCAACGACTGCGGCCGTTTCGAATGGAGCGTGCTGGAATGGAATACCCCGGCCATCGAGTTCTACAAATCCCTCGGCGCGCAGCCGCAGGAAGAGTGGGTGCGGTATCGCATGGATGGCAAAGTCCTGCGCGAGTTCGCCGAGGGTCATTGATCCGTTACTGAAGATCGCAACATCGATCAGCGATGTTGCGATCTTTTTTTGTTTTCGTCTCACTATATGGGATTGATATTTATATATTGAGATTTCCCCGCGCCCGGGTTTATAGTCCATCGCACTCACTGCCAAAAAACAGAACAGGTGAAGCGATGCAGGCGCAATTGATCGCGCTCGATTGGGGGACGACCTCATTACGTGCTTACAAACTCGCGGCAGACGGTGTGGTGTTGGAACAGCGTGCGCTGTCGTCCGGGATCATGCAGTTGCCCAAGACGCCGCGGATCATCCACGGACATGAATGTGCCGATGGTTTTGAACTGGCGTTTGATCAGGCCTGTGGCGACTGGCTCGATGCGCAGCCGGATCTGCCGGTGATCGCTTGCGGCATGGTCGGCAGCGCACAGGGCTGGCGCGAAGCGGCCTACTGCGAAACGCCGGCGGACGTCGCCAATCTCGGAAAATCCCTACAAACAGTCGTCAGTCTGCGCGGCACCCCAGTGCATATCGTGCCGGGGGTGATTCAGCGTTCGCGTCTCCCGAATGTGATGCGTGGCGAGGAAACCCAAGTGCTGGGTGTCCTCCAGCAGCTGCCGGCCGAGGCGGGCGCTGATCTGCTGATCGGCTTGCCGGGCAGTCATTCCAAGTGGGTCGAAGTGGTCGATGGTTGCATCACGCATTTCGACACGTTCATGACTGGCGAGGTGTTCGCGGTGCTCAGCGAGCACAGCATTCTCGGCCGCACCCAACAACCCAGCGCCACCTTCGAGGCGCAGGCGTTCGACCGCGGCGTGCAGGTCGCGTTGTCGGCGGACGGTGAACTCGGCGTGCTTTCGACCTTGTTCAGTGCGCGCACGCTGGGCCTGACCGGTGTACTCAGCCCGACCCTGCAAGCGGATTACCTGTCCGGGCTGATGATCGGTCATGAGTTGGCCGCGCTCGCCGCGGTGCAGCGTCAACGCCGCAACAATCCGAATCTTCCTTCGATCGTGCTGATCGGCAACGGCCAACTCTGCGCGCGTTACAGCCGTGCACTGGACGCCTGCGGGTTCGCCCGGGTGACGCTGGCCGAGCAGGCCACCGAACGTGGCCTTTGGCAACTGGCGCGTGCCGCCGGACTGATCGATTCCTCATCCCGTTAACCTGACTGGAGGCCTGACATGCTCAAGCAAGCACTGGCGCAAAACGGTCTGATCGCAATCCTGCGTGGCCTGCAACCGCAGGACGCCGCGGCTGTGGGAGAAGTCCTGTATGCCGCCGGATTTCGCGTCATCGAAGTACCGCTCAATTCCCCTTCGCCGTACGAAAGTATCGCCACCCTGCGCAAGACCTTGCCCGCCGATTGCCTGATCGGTGCTGGCACGGTGTTGACTGCGCAACAAGTGCAACAAGTGAAGGATGCCGGCGGCCAGGTGATCGTCATGCCGCACAGCGATGCCAAGGTCCTGCGCGCGGCGAAAGCGGCCGGGCTGTATCTGTCACCGGGCGTCGCCACGCCGACCGAAGCCTTCGCGGCGCTGGAGGAGGGCGCGGACATTCTCAAGCTGTTCCCGGCCGAGCAGATGAGCCCGGCAGTCGTCAAAGCCTGGCTCGCGGTATTGCCGGCGGGCACGGTGCTGGCGCCAGTCGGCGGCATCACGCCGGACAACATGCAGGCGTTCCTCGATGCCGGCGTGAAAGGCTTCGGCCTCGGTTCCGGGCTGTTCAAACCGGGCATGACACCAGAGCAAGTGGCGGTCAATGCCAAGGCCTATGTGGCCGCATGGAAAGCGCTTCGTTAAGACTTTTCCGGCGCTGCGTGCGCTGCATCTAATAAAAGCTGCATTTACAAAAGAGAGCAGAGATGAAAATCACCAAACTCACGACCTTCATCGTCCCGCCGCGCTGGTGCTTCCTCAAGGTCGAAACCGATGAGGGCGTGACCGGTTGGGGCGAACCCGTGGTCGAAGGCCGGGCGCACACGGTTGCCGCTGCCGTAGAAGAATTGTCCGACTACCTGATCGGCAAAGACCCACGCAACATCGAAGACATCTGGACGGTGCTGTATCGCGGTGGCTTCTACCGCGGCGGTGCGATTCACATGAGCGCGCTGGCCGGCATCGACCAGGCACTGTGGGACATCAAGGGCAAGGCCCTCGGCGTGTCGGTCAGTGATCTGCTCGGTGGCCAGGTGCGCGACAAGATTCGTGTGTATTCGTGGATCGGTGGCGACCGCCCGGCCGACACGGCGCGTGCGGCGAAAGAGGCGGTGAGCCGTGGTTTCACCGCGGTGAAAATGAACGGCACCGAGGAGCTGCAATTTCTCGACACCTTCGAAAAAGTCGATCTGGCCCTGGCCAACGTCGCCGCCGTGCGTGATGCGGTCGGGCCGAACGTCGGCATTGGCGTCGACTTCCATGGCCGCGTACACAAGCCGATGGCCAAGGTCCTGATGAAGGAACTCGACCCGTACAAACTGATGTTTATCGAAGAGCCGGTGCTCAGCGAAAACTACGAAGCGTTGAAAGAACTGGCGCCGCTGACCAGTACGCCGATCGCCCTCGGCGAGCGGCTGTTTTCGCGCTGGGACTTTAAACGCGTGTTGAGCGAAGGCTACGTCGACATCATCCAGCCGGATGCTTCCCACGCGGGCGGCATCACCGAAACCCGCAAGATCGCCAACATGGCCGAAGCCTACGACGTGGCGCTGGCGCTGCATTGCCCGCTGGGGCCGATTGCACTGGCGGCGTGTTTGCAACTCGACGCGGCTTGTTACAACGCGTTTATCCAGGAGCAGAGCCTGGGCATCCATTACAACGAGAGCAACGACTTGCTCGACTACGTGAAGGACCCACGCGTGTTCGACTACGACAAAGGCTTCGTGAAGATTCCGAACGGCCCGGGGCTGGGCATCGAGATCAACGAAGAGTACGTGATCGAGCGCGCGGCGGTCGGCCACCGCTGGCGCAACCCGATCTGGCGCCATGCCGATGGCAGCTTTGCCGAGTGGTGAGTCATTCCTGACACACCACAAAACCCTGTGGGAGCTGGCTTGCCAGCGATGACGTCAGCACATCCAACATTGATGTGACAGACACACCGCTATCGCTGGCAAGCCAGCTCCCACAGGGTGCAGTGCAAGGGCCTCAGGCCGACCTCAATAAACATAAAAAGAGGCTCTCCTCATGCAATCGCACACCCTCACCGGGCAGGCGTCTTTAGTCACGCCCAGCCGCAAGCGATTTTTCATCATGGTGTTGCTGTTCATCACCGTGGTCATCAACTACCTCGACCGCAGCAACCTGTCGATTGCCGCGCCAGCGCTGACCAGCGAGCTGGGCATCGATCCGGTGCATGTCGGGCTGATCTTTTCCGCGTTCGGCTGGACCTACGCCGCCATGCAGATCCCCGGCGGCTGGCTGGTCGATCGCGTACCCCCGCGGATTCTCTACAGTGTCGCGCTGCTGCTGTGGTCGGTGGCCACGGTGATGCTCGGTTTCGTCAGCAGTTTCATCGCCCTGTTCGTCCTGCGCATGGCGGTTGGCGCGCTGGAAGCGCCGGCGTATCCGATCAACAGCCGCGTGGTCACCACCTGGTTTCCCGAGCGCGAGCGCGCCACGGCGATCGGTTTCTACACGTCCGGGCAGTTCGTCGGTCTGGCCTTCCTGACGCCGGTGCTGGCGTGGCTGCAACACGCGTTCGGCTGGCACATGGTGTTCGTGGCGACCGGTGCGGTCGGCATTCTCTGGGCGCTGATCTGGTACGCGGTGTATCGCGAGCCGCGCGATTTCAAAGGCACCAATGAAGCAGAAATCGAGCTGATTCGCGAGGGCGGCGGGCTGGTCGATATCCAGGCGGAAACGGCCAAAGTCAAAGCCAGGTTCAGCTGGACCGATCTGGGCATTGTCCTGAGCAAGCGCAAGTTGTGGGGCATTTACCTCGGCCAGTTCTGCCTGAACTCGACGTTGTGGTTCTTCCTGACCTGGTTCCCGACTTACCTGGTGAAGTATCGCGGCATGGACTTCATCAAGTCCGGCCTGCTGGCGTCGCTGCCGTTTCTGGCCGCGTTCGTTGGTGTGCTGTGCTCGGGGTTCTTTTCCGACTGGCTGATCCGCCGCGGTTACACCGTCGGATTCGCGCGCAAGTTGCCGATCATCAGCGGGCTGCTGATCTCCACAGCGATCATCGGCGCGAACTTCGTTGAGTCGACGCCTTTGGTAATTGCCTTTCTCGCTCTGGCGTTTTTCGGCAACGGGCTGGCATCGATCACCTGGTCGCTGGTCTCGACGCTGGCCCCGGCACGCCTGCTCGGCCTGACGGGCGGGGTGTTCAACTTCATCGGCAACCTGTCGGCGATTGCCACGCCGATCGTGATCGGCTTCCTCGCCAGCGGCGATTCGTTTGCTCCGGCGATCACCTACATCGCCGTGCTCGCGCTGATCGGTGCGTTGTCCTACGTGCTGCTGGTGGGCAAGGTCGAACGTATCGAGTTGTAGTGGTCTGCGTCGGGCGACCATAATGCCGCCCGTTCCCTCGCTCAACGGTAAAAAAGGCTGGATATGCAGGAAGACGCCCCGGAAAAAACCAAGGACGCCGCGCCCACCGGCACCCAGACGCTGTTGCGCGGCCTCGGTGTGGTGCAAGCGGTGGCCAGTGGCGCCCGCGATCTCAAGGAGATCGCCCGGCTGATCGGCACCACGCGCAGCACCACCCATCGTCTGGCCAGTTGCCTGGTCGACGAGCGCTACCTGCGCGTGGTGCCGCAAATCGGTTATCTGCTCGGGCCGAAGCTGATCGAACTGGGTTTTCAGGCTCGCGAAGAACTGCCACTGGTGACCCTGGCTGGGCCGTATCTGGACGAGTTGTCGTCGTTGACCGGTGATACCGTGCACTTGGGGATTCGTGAAGGCGATGAGGTGCTGTACCTGCTGAAGAATCCGGGGCGCAACGGCCCGGAAATGCGCTCGCGGGTCGGCCATCGCATGCCGCTGGCGCGCACCGGCATCGGCAAGGCGTTGATGCTCGATGATTCGCCGAAAGATTGGCAACGTCTGTACGACATCAGTCTGCCGGCAGGTGGGAAAAGTCAGTTCTGGCCGCAGCATCCCCAGCAGTCGTGGGAACAGCTCGAACAGCGCATGAGCGAGTACGTGGCCGGTGGCTACGCCTTCGATCTGGAAGACAACGAACCGTCGATCCGCTGTGTGGCGGCGCCGATTCGCGATGCGAGCAAAGGCATTGTTGCGGCGATCAGCATCGCCAGCACCGTGCCCTATATGCCGCTGGAGAAAATGGCCGAGCTGATTCCCCTGATCAAAGGGGTCACAGCCCGGCTGTCGGCCGAACTAGGGCTTAAGGTTTAAGCCTTGAGCGTCGCCATGTCGATGACGAATCGGTACTTCACGTCGCCGGCAATCATCCGCGCGTAAGCCTCGTTGATCTGGCGGATGTCGAGCATTTCGATGTCGCAGGTGATGTTGTGTTCGGCGCAGAAATCCAGCACCTCCTGGGTTTCCGCGACACCACCGATCAACGAGCCGGCCAACACGCGACGCCCCAGCACCAGTTTGGCCGCGTGCACCGGCGGATCAATCGGTTCGATCAGGCCGACCAGAATGTGCACGCCGTCAAAGCGCAGGGTGTCGAGGTACGGGTTGAGATCATGTTGCACCGGAATGGTGTCGAGCAGGAAATCGAAGTAACCGGCCGCGGCTTTCATTTGCTCGGCGTCGGTGGAAACGATCACGTGATCGGCGCCCTGACGCCGACCTTCTTCGGCCTTGCTCGCCGAGCGGGTGAACAGCGTCACTTCCGCGCCCATGGCCTTGGCGAACTTGATGCCCATGTGGCCGAGGCCGCCCATGCCGAGAATCCCGACCTTGTCGCCGGCCTTCACGCCGTAGTGCTTGAGTGGCGAGTAAGTGGTGATGCCGGCGCAGAGAATCGGCGCGGCGCTGGCCAAGGCCAGTTTTTCCGGAATGCGCACGACGAAGTGCTCGCTGACCACGATGCTGTCGGAATAACCGCCCATGGTATTGCTGCCATCGACCCGGTCCGGGGTGGCGTAAGTCATGGTCGGGCCTTCGAGGCAATATTGCTCGAGGTTCGACTGGCAGGCTTCGCAGGTGCGGCAAGAGTCGACCATGCAGCCGACGCCGACCAGATCGCCGACTTTGTGCCGGGTGACATTCGCACCGATCGCGGTGACTTTTCCGACGATCTCGTGGCCGGGCATCAACGGGTAAACCGCGATGCCCCACTCGTTGCGTGCCTGGTGAATGTCGGAGTGGCAGACGCCGCAATACAGAATCTCGATGGCAACGTCGTCAGCACGCGGGCTGCGGCGTTCGAATTTCATCGGGGCGAGGGGAGTGGTGGCTGATTGGGCGGCATAACCGATCGCGGTGTACATGGCAAACCTCGCAGAAGCAGGAACAAGTGAGGCGGCGAATTCTGGGCGCCGAATGCTCGTGCGGCCATGACGAATTCTCCGGGTCTCATGCCTAATTCTCCGGCATGCGGGTTTGGGCGATCGCATTGGCAAACGGATCTGCGATGATGCTTTCATCCCTTATTGCGTGTTTTTTTGTGAAGAACGATTCGATGCAACTGACCCGTCATCTTGATGCCAACGCGCGGCTGGTTTCGCTGATCGAACCGCTGGCGCTGCGCGATGGTTACAGCCAGACCGGCTTGCCTGGCGTACAAATATTGCGCGCCAGTTGCGATGTCGCCCGTGGCCCACACATTTATGAGCCGAGCCTGATGATCATCGCCCAGGGCAGCAAACTGGCGTTTCTCGGGCCACGAACCATGGAATATGGTGCCGGGCATTACCTGATCCAGGCGCTGCCGGTGCCGTTCGAGTGCGAGACGTTCGCCTTGCCGGATGCGCCGCTGCTTGGCGTCTCGGTGGCGATCGATCGGGTGCTGCTCGGCGAGCTGGTGCTGGCGATGGGCCTGGCACCAGGGCGGCACATTCCGGCGCAGACGCCGGAGTCGATGACCTCAGTGGTGCTCGACGATGGCATGCGCGGTTGCGTCGAGCGCTTGCTCAGTTGTTTGCACGATCCGCTGGATTGCCAGATTCTCGGCCCGGCGCGGGTGCGTGAGTTGCTGTTCGTCGCCTTGCGCGGGCCGCAGGCGGATGTGCTGCGGGCATTGGTCGAACAACAGGGGCAATTTGCGCGAGTGGCGGCGTCGATCAGTCATCTGCATGCGCATTACACCGAGCCGCTGAACGTCGAGACCCTGGCCAGTTGCGCGAACATGAGCGTGTCGACCTTTCATGAGCATTTCAAACGCAGCACGCTGCTGTCGCCGGTGCAGTATCTGAAGCGTTTACGCTTGTTGAAGGCGCAGACGTTACTGGTGGCCGAAGGGCTGGGCGTGGCGCAGGTGGCGCATCGGGTCGGGTATCAGAGCACGTCGCAGTTCAGTCGTGAGTACAAGCGCTATTTCGAGCGTAGTCCGGGGGATGAGCGCGCTGCCTGAGCCTGCGCTGTTCCTTGTAGGAGTGAGCCTGCTCGCGATAGCGGTCTGTCAGTCGACATTGTCGGCACAGACATACCGCTATCGCGAGCAGGCTCACTCCTACAGGGGGCGGTATTGTTGCGTGAATTGCGGGCAACAAAAAGGCCCCCGTTCAGGGAGCCTTGTTGTTCAGCGATACGACTTACATATTCGGGTAAGTCGGGCCGCCGGCGCCTTCCGGCGCGACCCAGGTGATGTTCTGCGCAGGGTCCTTGATGTCACAGGTCTTGCAGTGCACGCAGTTCTGGGCGTTGATCTGGAAGCGCTTCTCGCCGTCCTCTTTGGTCACCACTTCGTATACGCCGGCCGGGCAGTAGCGCTGCGCCGGTTCGTCGTAGAGCGGCAGGTTCTTGCTGATCGGAATGCTCGGATCAGTCAGCTTCAAGTGGCACGGCTGTTCTTCTTCGTGGTTGGTACCAGAGATGAACACCGAGCTGAGTTTGTCGAAGCTGAGTTTGCCGTCGGGTTTCGGGTAATCGATCTTCTTGCAGTCGGCGGCGAGCTTGAGGCAGGCGTAATCCGGCTTGGTGTCACGCAGGGTGAATGGCAGTTTGCCGCCGAAGATGTTCTGGTCCAGCCAGTTGAAACCACCGCCGATGATCGCGCCGTATTTGTGAATCGCCGCGCCGAAGTTACGGCTGGCGAAGAGTTCTTCGTAGAGCCAGCTTTTCTTGAAGGCATCGACGTAAGTGGTCAGCTCTTCGGTGCCGTCCTTTTCCGCAAACAGCGCGTCAGCCACCGCTTCGGCCGCTAGCATGCCGGACTTCATCGCGGTGTGGCTGCCCTTGATCTTGGCAAAGTTGAGAGTGCCGAGATCGCAACCGATCAGCGCGCCGCCCTTGAAGACCATTTTCGGCAGCGAGTTCAGGCCACCCTTGGCGATGGCGCGGGCGCCATAGCTGATGCGCTTGCCACCTTCCAGGTACTGCGCCAGCACCGGGTGATGCTTGAGGCGCTGGAACTCGTCGAACGGCGACAGGAACGTGTTGCTGTAGGAAAGATCAACGATCAGACCGACCACCACCTGATTGTTTTCCAGGTGATAGAGGAACGAGCCGCCGGTGTTCTCGGTGCCCATGATGTCCAGCGGCCAGCCGGCGGTGTGCACCACCAGGCCGGGCTGATGTTTGGCCGGGTCGATTTCCCAGATTTCCTTCAGGCCGATGCCGTAATGCTGAACGTCAGCCTCGCTGTCGAGGTTGTAGCGTTTGATCAGTTGCTTGCCGATGTGGCCACGGCAGCCTTCGGCGAACAGCGTGTATTTGCCACGCAGTTCCATGCCCGGGGTGTACAGGCCTTCTTTCGGCTGGCCTTCGCGGTCGACGCCAAGATCACCGGTGATGATCCCGCGCACCACGCCTTGTTCGTCGATCAGCGCTTCCTGGGCAGCGAAGCCAGGATAGATTTCGACGCCGAGGTTTTCCGCCTGCTGGGCCAGCCAGCGGCACAGGTTGCCGAGGGAAATAATGTAGTTGCCTTCGTTGTGCATGGTCTTGGGCACAAAGAAGTCAGGGATTTTCTGCGCGCTTTCGGCGTTTTTCAGCACGAAAATGTCATCGCGGGCCACCGGCGTGTTCAGCGGGGCGCCAAGTTCTTTCCAGTCCGGGAACAGCTCGTTCAGTGCGCGGGGTTCAAACACCGCACCGGAGAGGATGTGTGCGCCGACTTCGGAGCCTTTTTCGACCACGCAGACACTGATTTCCTTACCGGCATCAGCGGCCTTCTGCTTCAGACGGCAGGCGGCGGACAGACCCGCGGGGCCGGCACCGACGATGACCACGTCGAATTCCATGTATTCGCGTTCCACAGGCTATCTCCTACTCAAGGCTCAACAGTTTTTTTCTGATTTGGAGGTTTGATGTCGCATCCCGCCAGCCTTTACGTTAACGTCAAGGGGAATAACGGAAAACCCACCTTTCTCTCTAGGCGGCGCATTATATCTACACCACTCTCAGCGTCCAATACAAACGTTTGTTTGAATTGCCTCCAGCCCAGAGAAATCAAAGAAGCGCGGCTTATGAGTGGTCATTTTGCTGTATTGACCGGAATAGGCGTTCCGGTCAAGATACGGGCGGTTTTGCGCTGGTCGTAAGCAGACTGGCGCTTTCAGGAGCACGTCTAAAGACAGGGCGCGGGCAGTAAAGGGTGAAGCGCAGCGCAATTTTTCGCGCCGCTCGCACGGTTTGGAAATCCACGACTGGTCGGTCACCGCTGACGAACGGTCAGCGGCATTCACAACCCAAGCCAATTGCAGCCACGTCGGCGTTTTTAGAGGTGCCCTTTAGCCTGATGAGCATCAACCGCCAGGTTCGCCTAGGCGACTTTCTTTTCACCGGAGAGTAACGAGGAATCCATGAAGGTTCTTGTAGCTGTCAAACGCGTTGTGGATTACAACGTCAAGGTCCGCGTCAAGGCGGACAATTCCGGCGTCGATCTCGCCAACGTCAAGATGTCGATGAACCCGTTCTGCGAAATCGCAGTGGAAGAAGCCGTACGCCTGAAAGAGAAGGGCGTTGCGACTGAAATCGTCGTCGTCTCCATCGGCCCGACCACTGCTCAGGAACAGCTGCGTACCGCACTGGCTCTGGGTGCCGACCGTGCCATCCTCGTCGAATCCGCTGAAGATCTGACTTCCCTCGCTGTGGCCAAGCTGCTCAAGGCTGTGGTCGACAAGGAACAGCCGCAACTGGTGATCCTCGGCAAACAGGCGATCGACAGCGACAACAACCAGACCGGCCAGATGCTCGCTGCACTGAGCGGCTACGGTCAGGGTACGTTCGCCTCGAAAGTCGAAGTCTCCGGCGACACGGTTGCCGTGACCCGCGAAATCGACGGCGGCGCGCAGACCGTTTCGCTGAAACTGCCGGCCATCGTCACCACCGACCTGCGTTTGAACGAGCCGCGCTACGCGTCCCTGCCAAACATCATGAAAGCCAAGAAGAAGCCTCTCGAGACGCTGACTCCGGACGCTTTGGGCGTTTCCACCGCCTCCACCAACAAGACCCTTAAAGTCGAAGCGCCGGCTGCACGCAGCGCGGGCATCAAGGTCAAGTCGGTGGCTGAACTGGTCGAGAAACTGAAAAACGAAGCGAAGGTAATCTAATCATGACTATCTTGGTAATCGCCGAACACGACAACAAAGTGCTGGCTCCGGCCACGCTGAACACCGTGGCTGCCGCTGCCAAAATCGGCGGCGACATCCACGTCCTGGTGGCCGGTCAGGGCGCAGGCCCGGTGGCCGAAGCCGCTGCGAAGATCGCTGGCGTGAGCAAAGTCCTCAACGCTGACAATGCCGCTTACGCGCATCAGCTGCCGGAAAACGTTGCTCCGCTGGTTGCAGCTCTTGCCCATGAAGGCGGGGGCGCTGGTTACAGCCACATCCTGGCTGCCGCCACCTCCAACGGCAAAAACATCCTGCCGCGCGTTGCTGCTGCGCTGGACGTTGACCAGATCTCCGAGATCATCTCGGTCGAAAGCGCTGACACCTTCAAGCGCCCGATCTACGCCGGTAACGCCATCGCTACCGTGCAATCGACCGCCGCGATCAAAGTGATCACCGTGCGTGCCACCGGTTTCGACCCGGTTGCTGCTGAAGGCGGTTCGGCGGCTGTTGAAGCCGTTGGCGCTGCGCACGATGCGGGCATTTCGAGCTTCGTTGGCGAAGAGCTGGCCAAGTCCGATCGTCCAGAGCTGACTGCTGCCAAGATCGTCGTTTCCGGCGGCCGCGGCATGCAGAACGGCGACAACTTCAAGCACCTGTACGCTCTGGCCGACAAGCTAGGCGCTGCCGTTGGTGCTTCGCGCGCCGCGGTCGACGCAGGTTTCGTACCCAACGACATGCAGGTCGGTCAGACCGGCAAGATCGTTGCGCCACAGCTGTACATCGCCGTCGGTATCTCCGGCGCGATCCAGCACCTGGCCGGCATGAAAGACTCCAAAGTGATCGTTGCGATCAACAAGGACGAAGAAGCGCCGATCTTCCAGGTGGCCGATTACGGCCTCGTGGCTGACCTGTTCGAAGCGGTACCCGAGCTGGAGAAGCTGGTCTAATCCAGCCGCTTCACTTATAAAGAGCCCGACCGTTTGGTCGGGTTTTTTTTGTCTTGAATTTGAGTGGGGGCGTGTTGCCATGGATCTGCGCTGCGGATGGTTGTTGGGTCTGGCCCTGTTGCCCGTGGTGGCATCAGCGGCGGGCAAGTGCGAGCGCCTCGTCGTCACCGGTAGCCCCGATGCGCCACCGTACCTGTGGCAGGACCCGCAAAACCCGAAACGGCTGATCGGTGCCAGTGCCGACCTGTTGCAGCAAGTCGGCAAAGACCTCGGCATCAAAATCGATCTGCTGTATGCCGGCAAACGCGCGCAAGCCCTTGATGAGGTGCGCAGCGGGCGCATGGACCTGCTGGCCGACGCGCCGCTGACCCTCAACGAGCTGGAAACCCTCGATTACATTCATCCACCGCTGCTGGAAAACGACTATCTGGTCTGGACCCGCAAAGGCTCTACGCTGGTTTACAGCGACGCCAGAGATCTGCACGGGCATGCCGGCGCGCTGTCGGAAAAGTCGCGGATGACCCAGGCATTCGGTATTTTCGCTGAGCAGAATCTGACCCTGACCAAGACAGCCAACCTCACTCAGGCCCTGCAGAAATTGCTCCTCGGTGAGGTGGAATATGTACTCGCCGGCCGCTATTCGGGCATGGCGGCCGCGCAGGCGCTGGGTATGACCAACGATCTGCTGGCGTTCGAGCAACCCATTGATCGCCCCGGTCTGTTCCTTGCGGTTTCCCATAATTCGGCATGCAACGATCCGTGGTTGCGCGGACAGCTAGCCAAAAAGATGACAGAATTGCCCGCGTCCGGACTGACGGAAGCCGCGCTGCAACGCAATATCGAGCGCTGGAAGGCGCAGCAGCAACAGCCGCCACAACCCGTCAGTGCCCCCAAACAGTAGGGATTCTTAGTGAGTATTCGACCTCTTTTCGCGGCCGTGGCCGTTCTGGCTCTGGCCGGTTGCGCGACCGATCCGGCACCCATCGAACAAATGCGTCTGACCGAGCAGGCCATCACTCAGGCCAAGGCCGTTGGCGCCACGGCCGACGAAGTGCCGGATATGAAACTGGCAGAAACCAAGTACACCCGCGCCAGAGGCAACATGGCTGACCAGTCTTACCGCAACGCGCGGATGCGCGCCGAGCAGGCTGAACTGGACGCCCGGCTGGCCGAAGCCAAGGTGCTGACCCAGAAAAGTGAAGAGCAATTGAATGTACTGAACACCCGCATCACCCGACTGCGCAAGCAACTGGGGAATGCCCAATGAACCTGTCAGTGAAAATCCTCGGCGGCCTGATCCTTGTCGGTTGCGCCAGCCTTTCTGGCTGCGCCGGACAGCACAGTGAAACGGCGTTGCAGCAGGCTGGCAGCGACTTTCAGAAGGTCAAGGAAGATTCGAACGTGTTGCGTATCGCGCCGAAAGACGTGATTCGTGCCGGTGAGTCTTTGGCCCGCGCCGATCGCCTGTCGACCTATTGGGGCAGCGGTTCGGACGTTGTGCATTACGCTTATCTGAGCCAGCGTTACAGCGAAATTGCTCGTGAGCATACCAATCAGGTGCTCAACGAAGAGCGCGCAGCCAAGCTGGAGCTGGAGCGCCAACGTCTGCAACTGGCCTTGCGCGAATCGAAGTTGTTGAGTGTGCAACAGCAGGGCAAATGGCTTGAGGAGCAGATCGTTGCGTTGGCGACTACGCAGACTGATCGGGGTCTGGTGATGACGCTGGGCGATGTGCTGTTCGATACCGGTGAGGCGGAGCTGAAGAATTCGGCCAATCGTGTGGTGCTGAAGATTGTGCAGTTTCTGCAGTTGAATCCCAAGCGTGTGGTGCGGATCGAGGGTTATACCGACAGTACCGGGGGCAAGCAGGAGAATCTCAAGTTGTCGCGTGACCGGGCGCAGTCCGTGGCGGATGTGTTGATTGACCTGGGCATTGATGACAAGCGGATTCAGGTTGAGGGGTATGGGGATGAGTACCCTGTAGACGCCAACGCTTCCGAGCGTGGGCGGGCGCAGAATCGTCGGGTTGAGATTGTTTTTTCTGATGAAAAGGGGCAGCTCGGGGCGGCTCGTTAGGTTGGCCTTGGCGGCCTCTGGGCCGACCAGGCTCTTGGGTTTTTGAGTGAATATCCGTTTTTTGGGGATGCGGCTGGCGGTTTCGCCCTTACGGCGAGGCACTTTTTCCAGACGCCGAAAAAGTGCCCAAAAAGGCTTGCTCCTGCGTTCGGCCCTCGCAGGCTCGGGTTCCTTCGCTCCGGGACCGATCCGGGCGCAGCGGCTACGGTTTGCTTCGCTGCACCTACTTCCGCTGTGTACGACTGCGTCGTACGGTCGCTGCGCTCCCACGCCCGGATCGATCCCTGCGCTCAGCCTTCCGATGTCGCTGGTTAGGCAAAATCAAGATCAAGAGCACTCGAGCTGGCGCTCATTGTAATGAGTGGTTAGAAGCGGGTGGTTGGCTTGGGGGTTGTGGTGGATTCGCCCCTCACCCCAGCCCTCTCCCGAGGAAGAGGGAGCCGATCTTGGTTGGTTTCGAATATTGCATTCGACTCGGTATCGCATGTTGGCGTATGCCTTCCAATCACCACGATCAGTCCCCTCTCCCTCCGGGAGAGGGCTAGGGTGAGGGGCTTTTGATCTTGAGCCACATTCCTCGACCACTTCTCAAAAAAACAGCACAGTCCCGCAGACACCGCACTGTATCGTCGACTAAAGTGACAACTGTCCCAGTACACTTCTAAACTGTTCCGGTATTGTTTCGCACAAGAATAAAATCGCCCGTGAAATCGAGTGCTGCGTCATGACCAATCTCTTGCTCTACCAACGTATTGCTCAGCAGCTGGCCGAGGATATTCGGCGTGGCGTTTATCAGCCGGGGGAGCGGGTGCCTTCGGTGCGCAAGATGAGTTCGCAGCTCAATGTCAGTCATGCAACGGTGTTGCAGGCTTACGCCAATCTTGAGGATCAGGGCTTGATCCGGGCGCGGCCGCAGTCGGGTTATTACGTGCACCAGACGCCGGCGCTGACGGCGCCGACGCCGGACATTGCGCGGGTTGAGCGGCCGGGGCTGGTGACGCGCAGCAGTATCATTCAGCAGGTTTTGGTTGAGTCGCGTCGTGAAGGGGTGTTTCCGCTGGGTGCGGCGGTGCCGAGTGTCGATTACTTGCCGGTGCGTGCGTTGCACCAGCAATTGGCCAAGGTCACGCGTTTCCATAGTCCGCGCGCTTTCAGTTACATGTTCAGTCCTGGTTTTGAACCGCTGCGTCGGCAGGTGGCGATTCGCATGCGCGACGCTGGGGTGGTGGTCGATCCGTCTGAAGTGGTGATCACTCACGGTTGTGTCGATGCCCTGCAAATGTCGTTGCGGGTGTTGACCCGGCCGGGGGATCTGATCGCTGCTGAATCCCCGACGTATTACGGTCTGCTGCAACTGGCCGATCTGCTCGGTCTCAAAGTCATCGAAATCCCCAGCGATCCCGCCACCGGCATGAGCCTGGAAGCGTTGCAACTGGCGGCCAACCAATGGTCGATCAAGGCATTGGTGCTGACCACTCGCCTGAGCAATCCGCTGGGCGGCACCATGCCCGAAGAGCGGCAGAAACAACTGCTGCGGCTGGCCTCGGATTTCGATATTCAGATTGTCGAGGACGATATCTACGGCGAGCTGATGTTCGAGCAGGGCAAGACCAAAGCGCTCAAGGCCTATGACCGCCTCGATCGGGTGATTTACTGTTCGAGCTTTTCCAAGACCCTGTCGCCGGGTGTGCGCATCGGCTGGATGATCGCTGGCAAGTATCAGCAGGAAATCCAGCGTTTGCAGACCTTCAGCACGCATTCGGCCTGCAGTGTCACGCAGATGGCGATTGCCGCTTATCTGGAAAACGGTGGCTATGACCGGCATTTACGGTACATCCGCCAGGAATACCGGAAAAACCTCAGCGCCTTCCAGTTGGCGGTGCAGCAGCACTTTCCCGAAGGCACGCAAATGACCCGGCCCACGGGCGGTTTCATCCTTTGGGTGAGTTTGCCGGGACGGGTCAACACGCAAGAATTGCATGTGCGTGCGTTGCAGCAGGGCATCAGTATTGCGCCGGGGCTGATCTTCAGTAACACCGAGCAGTTCAACCACTGTATCCGCTTGAACTGCGGCATTCCGTGGAACCGCGAGGCGGAACGGGCGTTGATGACGCTAGGACTGTTGGCGACCCAGCTGTGTCAGGAAACCGCTGGCGGATTCTGAACGAGCGGCAGGTCAGGCTTGTCTTGTCGCGCACAACGAGCGAGCATGTGGCCCTCTGCCGTTAGTTCGTTGGGTCCATGAAAGCGATTGTTCCTGCCGCGTGGGTTTTGCTGGGTTTGTTGATGATCGGTCAGGTGCCGAGTGTCATGGCGGCTGCCACCCAGGAAAAACCGGCCGCGACCAGTACGAGCAAGAAAACCGCGAAAACCGCGGCACCCGCCAAGAAAGCCCAGTCGAAAAAAGCCGCCACGGTGAAGAAGCGCCGCCCGGTAGCCTCGAAATCGAAACCCGCCAGCGAAGTCGCGAAAACCCGATTGCCGAAGGCGAAGCTCGACCTCAGCCTCCCCAGGGATATGGTTGAAGAGTTGAAGCCCAAGGGCACGGTGGAACTGCCCAAACGCGAGGCGATTCTGCCGCAGATGTTTGGCGAAAAAGACAGCGGCTTCCAGCTCAACGGGCGTCTGCTCAGCAACGAAATGCAGCTGCAACTGCGCAATGACGAACGCCGTGAAGTCGAAGGCGCGGCGCTGGACTTTGAATTCAAACAGTAAATGACGCTTGGCTGTGACCCGCAGAACAGACGCTTTGTCGGAGACTGGTCAGTCACTTTCACTTATCGCTGAAAACCCGCCGCAGACAATTTGAAACAGCCGTTCTAGCGGTTACTCTGTTTCCCGTCTCTTTACACATCGCCCGTCGCGAGGATTGTTCGTCATGAAATGCCGTGAAGGCTGTGGCGCTTGCTGCATTGCCCCGTCCATCAGTTCGCCGATTCCCGGCATGCCCGATGGCAAACCTGCCGGCGAACGTTGCGTGCAGCTGTCGGTCGATAACCTGTGCAGCATTTTCGGCCGCCCGGAGCGTCCGCCAGTCTGCGCAGGCTTCGCTGCAGACGTTGAAGTCTGTGGCAGCAGCGCCGAAGAAGCGATCAGGCTGATCGGTTGGTGGGAAGCCATGACCGCGGCGTGATGTGTCAAGGCAACGGAACTTCAACAATAAGGAAAAGACTATGGGTTCGCTGCATCGTATTGCTCTCTTGTGTGGTTTGACCGCTGTGCTGGCCACCTCGGTTGCTCAGGCTGAAGACTGGAAGGTCGCCAAGAACGAGGACGGCATCAAGGTCTCGCTGAGCGAGATACCCGGCTCGGACTACAAGTCCTACCAGGGCGTCGCGCTGATGAAGACCACCATCGCCAAATTGCGCGCGCTGCAGGAAGACGTCGCCGGTGCCTGCACCTGGATTCACGAATGCAAGACCCAGAAACTGCTCAAGCACGAGGGCGACCAGAGCTGGACCTACACCCAGTTCAACACGCCGTGGCCGGTCACTCCGCGTGATTCGGTGTTGCGCATCACCACCGTCGAAGGCGCCGATGGCAGCCTGACCCGCAATCTTGAAGGCGTGCCAACTTATCTCCCGGAAGAAAAAGGCTTCGTCCGGGTTCAGCAAGTCAAGGGGTTCTGGAAGTTCGTGCCCAAAGGCGATCAGGTCGAAGTGACCTATCAAGTGCACACCGAACCGGGCGGCAGCGTGCCGGCCATGGTTGCCAACAAGTTCGTGGTCGATGCGCCATTCAATACCCTCAAAGCCTTGAAACAGCGCGCCGAGAAATAATCCGCGCACTTTGAAATAAACGCCCCGATTGATTCGGGGCGTTTCGTTTCCGGCTTTATTGTGTTTCCAGATATGCGTTGGACGAAATTTTCACAAAGTCTTCCCGACAATTCGCCCGCCCTGTTGCCTCGCTGTCAGGGCTCTAGATGAAAGCATCTGGCAGCGCAGCAGTAATCAATGGCAATGGTGCGGGTGATCGTGCAACATTTGCGCACCGCGCACGCCCCGGGGTCTGGAATGACCAATAGAGGGCTTGGCGCCGCTTTATTCTTTGCAACTTCAACTTTCCAATGGGTCCTAAAACGACATGGCAAACCCGGACGCCCTGAATCAGCAGCGATCTTCCAGTCGCCTGCTGCAACCGACCGTCAAATCGCATCTGGCCTACACGCTGCTTTGTGCGCTGGTCATGATGGTGATGTTTTCCGTGCTGCGCCTCGCGCTGCTGGTCTACAACCGCGAGATGATCCTCGACACCCCGGCCGCGACCTTTCTGGAAGCGTTCGTCAACGGTCTGCGCTTTGATCTGCGTCTGGTGGTGTATCTGTGCATTCCGCTGGTGCTGGCGCTGTTCAGCGCCCGGGCCATGGCCGCGCGCGGCTTCTTCCGTCTGTGGCTGACCATCGCCTCGAGCATCGCGCTGTTCCTCGGCCTGATGGAGATGGACTTCTACCGCGAGTTCCACCAGCGCCTCAACGGTTTGGTTTTCCAGTACGTGAAAGAAGACCCGAAAACCGTGATGAGCATGCTCTGGTACGGTTTCCCGGTGGTTCGCTACCTGCTGGCGTGGGTCATCGGCACAGTCATTCTGACCCTGGCGTTCAAGGGCGCCGACCGCGCCACCCGCCCGCGCGGGCCGTTCAGTGGCGGCAGTGTCAGCTCGCGTCAGGTCGCGCCGTGGTACACCCGTCTGGCGGTGTTCGTGGTCTGCCTGCTGATCTGCGTAGTCGCCGCTCGTGGCACCTTGCGTCAGGGCCCGCCAATGCGTTGGGGCGATGTGTACACCACCGATTCCAACTTCGCCAACCAGCTCGGCCTCAACGGCACGCTGTCGTTGATCGCTGCCGCCAAGGCGCGCATGGGCGAAGACCGCGACAACATCTGGAAAGCCACTCTGCCGCAGGAACAGGCGCAAAAAGTGGTGCGCGACATGTTGCTGATGCCGGACGATAAACTGGTCGACGCCGACATCGCTGCGGTGCGCCGTGACTACATGCCGCCGGCCGACAAGACCCTGCCGATCAAGAACGTCGTCGTGATCCTGATGGAAAGCATGGCCGGCCACTCGGTCGGTGCGCTGGGCGCGCCGGGCAATATCACGCCGTATCTGGACAAACTGTCGAAGGAAGGCCTGCTGTTTGACCGCTTCTTCTCCAACGGCACGCACACCCACCAGGGCATGTTCGCGACCATGGCCTGTTTCCCCAACCTGCCGGGTTTCGAGTACCTGATGCAGACCCCGGAAGGCAGCCACAAGCTGTCCGGCCTGCCGCAGTTGCTCAGTGCGCGTGACTACGACGACGTGTACGTCTACAACGGCGATTTTGCCTGGGACAACCAGTCGGGCTTCTTCAGCAACCAGGGCATGACCAACTTCGTCGGCCGCAACGACTTCGTCAATCCGGTGTTCTCCGACCCGACGTGGGGCGTGTCCGACCAGGACATGTTCGACCGTGGCCTGCAGGAGCTGAAGGCGCGGGAAAACGGCAAGCCGTTCTACGCGCTGCTGCAAACCCTGTCCAACCACACGCCATACGCCTTGCCGACGCCATTGCCGGTCGAGCGCGTGACTGACCGTGGCAGCCTCAACGAACACCTGACTGCCATGCGCTACTCCGACTGGGCGCTGGGCCAGTTCTTCGAGAAGGCGCGCAAGGAGAAGTACTTCAACGAAACCCTGTTCGTCATCGTCGGCGACCACGGCTTTGGCAACGAGCGTCAGATCACCGAAATGGACCTGGGCCGCTTCAACGTGCCAATGTTGATGATCGCCCCGGGCATCCAGCAGAAGTTCGGTACGCGTGACCACACCGTCGGCACGCAGATCGACATCGTGCCGACCATCATGGGCCGTCTCGGTGGGGAAGTGCGCCACCAGTGCTGGGGCCGCGACCTGCTCAATCTGCCGCAGGGCGATACCGGTTTCGGTGTGATCAAGCCATCGGGCAGCGAGCAGACCACGGCGATTGTCACCGCCGACCAGATTCTGGTGTTGCCGCGCGACAAGGACATGGGGCCGAAAATCTGGCAATACCAACTCGGTGCCAATCCGCATGCCGAAGTAGTGCCGAATGCACCGCGTACCGCCGAACTGAAACTCAAGCTGGAAGCGTTCCTGCAAACCGCGACCAAGAGCCTGCTGGATAACACCGCCGGTGTGATTCACGGCAAGCCGGACTGATTGCTGTTAAAAAACGCGCAATAAAAAAGAGGCCCTGAACAGGGCCTCTTTTTTTTTCAGCTTTAAATCGTCATATCTTGCCGAGTAACAACAACACCAACAGCACGACCAGTACGACACCGATGATGCCCGACGGACCATAACCCCAACTTCTGGAGTGCGGGAAGACCGGCAGACCACCGATCAGCAACAGGATCAGGATGATGATAAGAATTGTGCCCATGTCGATTTCCTTGTTGGTAATGTCGAGAAGTCTTGATGTTCAAGGGCGACTGGATACCAAGTAATTCCAGCCGGCTTACAAGTTCCGACTTGTGCCAAGTGGAAAAAATTCCATGTTTTTTTAATGTATTTGGATTGCAGGCTTATTTCTTTTTTTCGCCCGGCTAGTTCAGAACTTACTCGCCCTCATTGAATCCAACGCGCCCCGGTTTGCACTCACCATTCAGCAATCTGATGGAGCGTGGGTGGTGGCCGAACGTTCGCTACACTCGGCGCATCTTTCCCGGAACAACAAGGCTGTCTGCTATGCAAAATCGCATGATGATCACTGGCGCGGGCTCCGGTCTGGGCCGCGAAATCGCACTGCGCTGGGCGCGTGAGGGCTGGCAACTGGCGCTGTCCGACGTCAGCGAACCGGGCCTGCAGGAAACCCTCAAACTAGTCCGCGAGGCCGGCGGTGACGGTTTTGTGCAGCGCTGCGATGTGCGCGATTACAGCCAGCTCACAGCGTTCGCCCAAGCGTGTGAAGAGAAACTCGGCGGCATCGACATCATCGTCAATAATGCCGGCGTGGCCTCTGGCGGTTTCTTCAGCGAGTTGTCGCTGGAAGACTGGGACTGGCAGATCGCAATCAATCTGATGGGCGTGGTCAAGGGCTGCAAGGCGTTCCTGCCGCTGCTCGAACAGAGCAAAGGCAAGATCATCAACATCGCTTCCATGGCGGCGCTGATGCAGGGGCCGGCGATGAGCAACTACAACGTGGCCAAGGCCGGTGTGGTGGCGCTTTCGGAAAGTCTGTTGATTGAGCTGGCGCAACAGGAAGTCGGTGTGCACGTGGTTTGTCCGTCGTTCTTTCAGACCAACCTGCTCGATTCGTTCCGCGGGCCGACTCCGGCGATGAAGGCCCAGGTGGGCAAGTTGCTGGAAAGTTCGCCGATCACCGCCGCGGATATCGCCGACTACATCTACCGGCAAGTGGCCGCCGGTGAATTCATGATCCTGCCCCACGAACAAGGGCGCATGGCCTGGGCGATCAAGCAGAAGAACCCGCAGTTGCTCTATAACGAAATGACCAGCATGGCCGAAAAAATGCGCGCCAAGGCCAAACAGAACAACGGCTGAACTTGCCCGCAGCAGACGGCGTCGTTAGGGTGGCCGCAATGGTCACCCTGTCGAGACGCATCGATGCTCAATTACTTGTGGTTCTTCCTCGCGGCGCTGTTCGAGATCGCCGGTTGTTTCGCCTTCTTCATGTGGCTGCGCCAGGGCAAAAGTGCGCTGTGGGTGATTCCGGCACTGTTGAGTCTGACGCTGTTCGCACTCCTGCTGACCCGCGTCGAAGCCAACTACGCCGGGCGCGCGTATGCCGCTTACGGCGGAATCTACATCGTCGCTTCGATTGGCTGGCTGATGGTGGTCGAGCGAGCGCGCCCGTTGGGCTCTGACTGGATCGGCGTGGCGTTATGCGTGATCGGCGCCAGCGTGATCCTGTTCGGGCCGCGTTTTTCAGCGGCTTGAGGTTGTTTTGCGGGAAACGTCTGACGGCTCTGAGCGCGCAAGGCTGTAAGGCAAAACTGATTTGCCTGCTGCGCATTGTGTAGCCGCCGCAAGCCGCGCATCTTCTGGGTTCGCTAACCCTGAAGGACCTATATCATGCTTGTACTCAGCCGTGTCGTTGGTGAGTTGATTTCAATCGGTGACGACATCTCTTTGCGTGTTCTGTCGGTGAATGGCTCCAGCGTGCGCTTTGGCGTCGAAGCCCCGCAAAACGTGCACGTGCACCGCTCCGAAGTCTACGACCGGATCAAGCGCAAGGAAGGTGTGCAGAAGGTTCGCTGAGCGTCAGTCGAACAAATGCCTGGGCACATCATGCTTGAGCATCAACTGGCACTGTTCGCTTTCCGGATCGAACACGATCAAGGCCTGGCCCTTGGTCAGCGCCTGGCGTACGCGCAGCACGCGGGTTTCCAGCGGCGTGTCATCGCCGTTGTCGGTACCGTCGCGGGTGACAAAATCCTCGATCAGGCGGGTGAGGGTGTCGACTTCAAGCGCGTCGTGGGGAATCAGCATGGGCACCTCGGCTAAATCAATGGCGCGATGCTACGGCGATTGGGGTTGGCCTGCCAGTTTTTGTAGTGCCTCGACCGGCGCCATCGCGAGCAGGCTCACTCCTACAATTGGAATGCGTTCTCCTGTAGGAGTGAGCCTGATCGCGATAGCGGTATCTCAGACAACAATGATCTAACTGTCGGAACGCTGCCCCACCAGACTGTCCACCGGCGGCACGCGGGTTTCGCTCTCCATCTGCGTGTCGTGTTCGATCTGATGACTGAAGCGGTCCAGCGAGGCATTGGCCGGCGCCGCGTCGCTGGCGAACACCGGCGGGCTCAGAATGTAAGCACCGAGCAACCGGCTCAACGCCGCCAGACTGTCGATGTGCGTACGTTCATAACCGTGAGTCGCATCGCAGCCAAAGGCGAGCAGGGCGGTGCGGATGTCGTGCCCGGCAGTCACCGCCGAATGGGCGTCGCTGAAGTAATAGCGAAACATGTCGCGGCGCACCGGCAATTCGTGTTCACCGGCCAGGCGCAACAAGTGCCGCGACAGGTGATAGTCATACGGACCGCCGGAATCCTGCATCGCCACGCTGACAGCATGCTCGCTGGAATGCTGGCCGGGTGCGACCGGGGCGATGTCGATGCCAACGAACTCACTGACGTCCCACGGCAAAGCCGCCGCCGCGCCACTGCCGGTTTCTTCGGTAATGGTGAACAGCGGATGGCAGTCGATCATCAATTCCTGGCCGCTGTCGATGATGGCTTTAAGTGCGGCAAGCAGCGCCGCGACACCGGCCTTGTCATCCAGGTGGCGGGCGCTGATATGGCCGCTTTCGGTGAATTCCGGCAGCGGATCGAACGCCACCACGTCGCCGACGTTGATGCCCAGCGATTCACAATCGGCCTTGGTCGTGCAGTAGGCGTCGAGGCGCAGCTCGACGTGATCCCAACTGATCGGCATTTCATCGACCTGCGTATTGAACGCATGCCCGGACGCCATCAGCGGCAACACACTGCCACGAATCACGCCGCTGTCGGTGAACAGGCTGACGCGGCTGCCCTCGGCGAAGCGGCTCGACCAGCAGCCGACCGGGGCGAGGGTCAGGCGGCCGTTGTCCTTGACCGCGCGGACCGCGGCGCCAATGGTATCCAGGTGCGCCGAGACTGCGCGGTCGGGGCTGTTCTTCTTGCCTTTGAGCGTGGCGCGAATGGTTCCGCGTCGGGTCATTTCGAACGGGATGCCGAGTTCTTCCAGACGCTCGGCGACGTAGCGCACGATGGTGTCGGTGAAGCCGGTGGGGCTGGGAATGGCGAGCATTTCCAGGAGGACTTTTTGCAGGTAGTTCAGATCCGGTTCGGGGATTTGCAGGGTCATGGAAACTCCTGATGGGTTGAGCACATCGATGGTTTCGATGAGAGAGGGATTTGTGGCGCCTGATCGGTCCTCATCGCTGGCAAGCCAGCTCCCACAGTGTTGTGTATACCGCCGGAACTGTGGGAGCTGGCTTGCCAGCGATGGCGTCAGTGCAGCCACCAAGTAATCAAGAGATCGCCGACTGACTATGCGGAAACAGCAGATCGACAAAGCGTTCCGCCGTCGGTTGCGGCTCGTGGTTGGCCAGGCCGGCGCGTTCGTTGGCTTCGATAAAAACGTACTCCGGCTGATCCGCCGCCGGCACCATCAGGTCGAGGCCGACCATCGGAATATCCAGCGCGCGTGCCGCACGCACCGCTGCATCGACCAGCGTCGGATGCAGAATGGCGGTGACGTCTTCCAGGGTGCCGCCGGTGTGCAGATTGGCGGTGCGGCGCACGAACAGATGTTCACCGGCCGGCAGAATGCTGTCGTAGTCGTACCCGGCCGCGTGCAAGGTGCGTTCGGTTTCGTGGTCGACAGGGATCTTGCTTTCGCCACCGGTAGCAGCTTGCCGACGCCGGCTCTGCGCCTCGATCAGCTCGCCGATCGAATGCTGACCGTCACCGACCACTTCGGCAGGTTTGCGGATCGCCGCTGCAACCACTTCGAAACCGATCACCACGATGCGCAGATCGAGACCTTCATGGAAGCTCTCGAGCAGCACGCGACTGTCGAATTGCCGCGCGGCTTCGATAGCCTGCTGCACGTCCTCGATGGTCTGCAGATCGACCGCCACGCCTTGGCCCTGTTCGCCGTCGAGCGGCTTGACCACCACCCGCTGATGCTCGTCGAGAAAGGCCAGATTGTCGTCGGCATTGCCGGCCAGTTGTTGTGCCGGCAGATTCAGCCCGGCCGCCTTCAGCACCTTGTGGGTCAGGCTTTTGTCCTGGCACAGGGTCATGCTGATCGCGCTGGTCAGGTCGCTCAACGATTCACGGCAGCGCACCCGGCGCGCGCCATGAATGAGGGTGAACAGACCGGCGTCGGCGTCATCGACCTGCACGTCGATGCCGCGGCGATGAGCTTCCTCGACAATGATTCGCGCGTACGGGTTGAACTGCGCTTCTGGCCCCGGGCCAAGAAACAGCGGCTGGTTGATGCCGTTCTTGCGCTTGATCGCGAAAGTCGGCAGGTTGCGGAAACCGAGCTTGGCGTAGAGGTTTTTTGCCTGACGGTTATCGTGCAGCACCGACAGGTCCAGATAGCTCAGCCCGCGGCTCATGAAATGCTCGATCAGATGCCGCACCAGCACCTCGCCCACACCCGGACGCGAACACTGCGGGTCCACCGCCAGGCACCACAGGCTGCTGCCGTTTTCCGGATCGTTGAACGCGTTGTGATGATTGAGGCCCATGACGCTGCCGATCACCGCGCCGCTGTCTTCATCCTCGGCCAGCCAGTACACCGGGCCGCCCTGAGGATGCGGGGTGAGCAACTCGGGATCGATCGGCAACATGCCGCGCGCCTGATACAAGCGGTTGATGCCTTGCCAGTCCGCCTCGCTCTGCGCACGTCGAATGCGGAAGCCGCGAAACACGCGAGTGGCCTGGCGGTAATCGCTGAACCACAGGCGCAAGGTGTCGGACGGATCGAGGAACAGCTGCGTCGGTTCCAGACCAAGAATTTGCTGCGGCGCTGCGACGTACAAGGCAATGTCGCGCTCGCCGGGTTGTTCGTTGAGCAGTTCCTGCGCCAGCGATGCCGGGTCGGGGAAGGTATGGCCGATCAGCAACCGGCCCCAGCCGCAATGCACGGCAATCGGGGCGCAGGGCAGGGTGCTGCCGTCTTCGGCCAGACGCGCTTGCAGACGTTCGTACGACGGCGCCTGACCACGCAGCAGGCGTTGGTTGATGGACGTGGCATGGGGTTTCATCAATCAGATTCCTTGTTCACTGAGCCACAGGTTCAGCGCCGCCAGTTGCCACAGTTTCGAACCGCGCAACGGGGTCAGTTGGCCTTGAGGGTCAGTCAGAAGCTTGTCGAGCATGCTCGGGTTGAACAGGCCGCGATCCTGGCTTGGATCAAGCAGCAGTTCGCGCACCCAGTTGAGCGTGTCACCCTGCAAATGTTTGAGGCCAGGCACCGGGAAGTAGCCTTTCTTGCGGTCGATCACTTCACTTGGAATGACCCGACGCGCGGCTTCCTTGAGCACCTGTTTGCCGCCATCGGGCAGCTTGAACTGGCCAGGCACACGGGCCGACAGTTCGACCAGTCGATAGTCGAGAAACGGCGTGCGCGCCTCCAGGCCCCAGGCCATGGTCATGTTGTCGACACGCTTGACCGGGTCGTCGACCAGCATCACCGTGCTGTCCAGGCGCAAGGCCTTGTCCACTGCCGCATCAGCGCCGGGCTGGGCGAAATGTTCCTTGACGAAGTCACCGGCGGCGTCGTTGGCCGTGAGCCATTTCGGTTGCACGGTAGCGGCGTAGTCTTCGTAGCTGCGGTCGAAAAACGCTGCGCGATAAGCTGCGTACGGATCGGCTGCACCGTCGACCTGCGGATACCAGTGGTAGCCGGCAAACAATTCGTCGGCACCCTGACCGCTCTGCACCACTTTGCAATGCTTGGCCACTTCCCGCGACAGCAGATAGAAAGCGATGCAGTCGTGGCTGACCATTGGCTCGCTCATCGCGCGAAACGCCGCGGGCAGCTGCTCGATGATTTCTTTTTCGTCGATACGCAGTTGGTGATGCTGAGTGCCGTAGTGTTTGGCTATCAGGTCGGAATACTGGAACTCGTCACCGCGTTCGCCGCCGGCATCCTGGAAACCGATGGAAAAGGTCGACAGGTTCTCGACGCCGACTTCACGCAACAGGCCGACGAGCATGCTCGAATCGACACCGCCGGAGAGCAACACACCGACGTCCACTGCGGCACGTTGCCGAATTGCCACGGCTTCGCGGGTGCTGTCGAGTACACGGTCGACCCAGTCTTCCAGCTTGAGGTTTTTCTCGTCCTCGTTCGGGCCGTAGGGCAGGGTCCACCAGGTTTTCTGCTCGGTGCTCCCATCGGCTTCGACGCGCATCCAGCTCGCTGGCGGCAGCTTTTCGATACCCGCCAGCAACGTGCGCGGCGCCGGCACTACGGCATGGAAATTCAGATAGTGGTTGAGCGCCACCGGATCGAGAATCGGGTTGATGTCGCCGCCCTTGAGCAGCGCCGGCAGGGCCGATGCGAAACGCAGGCGCTGACCGGTGCGCGACAGGTACAGCGGCTTGACGCCGAGACGGTCGCGGGCGATGAACAGGCGCTGCGCGTCGCGCTCCCAAATGGCGAAGGCGAACATGCCGTTGAGCTTGGGCAGCAGCGCTTCACCCCAGGCGTGATAGCCCTTGAGCAGGACTTCAGTGTCACCGCCGGAATAGAACGCATAACCCAACGCTTCCAGCTCGGCGCGCAGTTCCGGGAAGTTGTAAATGGCGCCGTTGAAGGCCAGCGACAGGCCCAGTTGGCTGTCGATCATCGGCTGCGCCGAGCCGTCCGACAGGTCCATGATTTTCAGGCGCCGATGGCCCAGGGCAATCGGCCCTTGGGCATGGAAGCCCCACGCGTCAGGGCCGCGCGGGGCCAGGTGATGGGTGATGCGCTCGATGGCTGCAAGGTCTGCAGGTTGTTGATCAAAACGTAACTCGCCAGCTAATCCACACATAAAATCCTTACCGGTTTTTCCGTTGGGGAGGGGTCAAACGGGACCTCGCCAAAAGGGCGGGTACTCAGAAACTGACCCGCCACGGTAGGTGGAGTTTTAGAACGATAAGTTATAAGTGGGTGTTCGGGTCGTTCATCAACCGTTGAGTTTCCGGGTTTTATGGCGGCGATAGGTAGATACCACCTGCCATTCCCGCCGTTCGCTATGTTCATCGGTCCGACCCGCAATAAAGGACTATTGCCATGCCCGCCACAGTGAACAAAACCTCGCCATCCGACGACGCCATCCTGGGTACGCTGCTTGAGGCCACCGCCGATCTCGACACCGCGCAAACGCTGCAGAAAACCTTGCCTGCGCACCTGCTCAAAGCCAGCCCCGAAGCATTGTCGGCACTCGATCAGACCGTACGTGACCTGCACGACACGCAAGTGCTGGTCGACAAGGACCTGCTCGCGCTGAAACCTCTGAATAGCTTCTGCATCGACGAATTGCACGCGGCCCTGAGCGGTAAATGGCCGGCAGATACGTTTGATGTCGAGAAAGACTTTCTCAGCCTGCCCGGCGTCGACTGCGGTTGCCCGGCAACTTCCACCGATGAAAACGGCATCCAGACCTTCCCCAACGCGACGCCGACGCTGCTGCAAGCGGCCATGCAGAATTTCAGCGAAGACGAGGCGGCTGATACGTTCCCGAAGGGTAGTTTCATTCGCATCAACAGTGCGGCGCAGGCCGTGAGCGATCTGACGCCGGCCGCTTTCGCCAAACTGTGCCGCGAGCTCGATCTGGGCAAACGCTACCAGGAGCATTTCCAGAAGGTGTTCGGCCTGCTGGACCGTGATGGCAAAGTCGTCGCCACCAGCGCCATGACCCGGGATATCGCCAAGCTGAAAAAACTGCTGTTGCAACTGGACCTGCAGCAGGCCGCCCTCAAGGGGCATATCAGTGCGGCCACCCGGCAGGTGTTGCAGAAACTGATCGACGCCGATGGCGTGCTATCGAGTGGAATCAAGCTCTATGGCAAGCAAGCGATGATCATGCAAGGCGTGAAGATTCTCGACAGTTGTGTCTGGGGCGCGGTGGTGTTTTCCAGCCGATCGGTGGAGTTGTACCCCAGTGAACGGTGTGTGGTGTACATGGCCGGCGAACCGCAACGACCATTGTATGAATACCCGAGCTTCACCGTGTTCAAGCAATACCTGACACAGCAGATGCAAAAGAAAGACTACCGTGAGTATTTCGCCGACAGCCTCGATGAAGACAACAAGGCCGACTTCTTCAAAACCTTCACCGACAGCGTCGAACTCGGGCATATCCAACAGTGGCCGATGACCGTGCCGCTCTTCGAATTCATGGTGCAGAGCCATGTCGGCAAGCTGCAGCTCGACGCGCGCAAGCTGGCTGTGCCGACCGACGATATCGATGAAGAGGTGCGGCAAAAGCGCCTGCTCGATTTTATTCAACGGGGTGTGACCGTCCTCTCGGTCGCCGGGCTGGTAGTACCGGTGCTCGGGCAGTTGATGATGGGCGTTGCGGTCGGGCAAATGCTCGCTGAAGTCTATGAAGGCGTCGAGGACTGGCGTCGTGGCGATCATCAGCAAGCGCTGTCACATCTGCTCAGCGTGGTGGAAAACATTGCCGTGATGGGCGGGTTTGCCGTCGGGCAGAAAGCCGTAGCAACGCTCGGCAAAAAACTCCTGCAAGCGCACCCGCAGTTCTTTGCGCAATTCAGCGTCATCGTTAACGGCGCAGGGCAGCCACGCTTGTGGAAGCCCGATCTGGCGCCCTATGAACATTCCCTGCCGACCGGGTTTACCATCGCTCCGGGCTCGAAGGAGTTTTATCAGATTGGCGACAAGACCCTGAGCCGTATCGATCATCGAATCTTCGCCGGTGATTACGATCCCGCCAGCAAAGTCTGGCGCCTGCAACATGCCCGGCGTGCGTCAGCCTATGTTCCGCAGATTACCCGGCACGTCGAGGGCGGCTGGCGCCTTCCTGCCGAACAGCCTGAGGAGTGGAGCAGCGTCGCCTACGCGCTCAAACGTGTCGATCCGTCGTTGAGCGAGTTCGACGATAGCGATCTGGACATGCTGCGCCGCCTCTGTGATGTCACGCCCGAGGAACTGCATGAGGCTTTTCGCGACAACGTCAGCCTCTCGGTACGCTTGCGTGAAACCATTGAGCGCGTTCGCCTCGCGCGACAGTTGCGCACCTTGAGCAACGAACTGCAACGCGGTGAAGTCCATTCTGGCCAGGCCGTCGAAGACCAACTGCATGCATTGCCAAAGATGCGCGGCTGGCCGACTGACCGCTATATCGAAGTCACCGATCCCGAGGGCACCGTCACGGCGACCTATCCCAGGACCACAGTGTTTGACGAATCCCTGGGGGTGGTGGTCGACACGGACCAATTGGCTCGAGGACAGTTGCTGCAAACCATCATCGATGGCTTGTATCAAAGCGAGGTCGAAGCCCTGCTGGGCAGCAAGGTCGCCGCTAGCGCTCAGCATTCGACGTTGGCTAAAAAACTCGGTGCAGCGCTGAAGACCGATTATCGCGAGGCGTTCGAGCATATGTATCAACGCTACGATCAAGGCGACGTCGATGAGGTTTTGAAATTGCGCAAGGTCTTCGCCGATATCCCGGCACGCCACGTCCAAAGCCTCATCGAGCAGGCGCCAAGCGTGCAGCGCCTGCACCTGCGCACCACCGGGCGAGTGCCGCTGCAATTGGGGCAGCGGGTCAGAATAACGAGCAGTCAGGTGCGCCTGGATCGTTCGCTGGCCGGGTTTCACTGGCCACGGCTGGCCAATGCCGACACTGACAAACTGGCGATTCAACTGCTACCGCGCCTCAGGGGCTGGGATTCGCAGGTGCGTCTGGAAATTCGCGATAAAAAGCTGACCGGACCGATTCTGCAAGCGATAGGCGAGGAGTCGGCGACCGTCAGCAAAAGATGTTCGCTGGTAAAATCCGCCACGGGCTATGAAGCGTTTGACGGCAGTGGTAAATCCCAAGGCAAAGTTGCCGCCGGCCCCAACGCGTTGTTTGACGCCATCCTCAAGGCTGTCCCGACGAAGCCGTCCAAGGACGTGGCCGCTGCTGCCGACACGCTGCCAACCGACGCCGCAGGCTTGCGTAGCCAGTTACTCGAGAAGGCACTGGGCGAGCGCGAGGCCACGGCGCGCCTGCTGAGCGGTGACGAATCCGCACCGCTGGATGCCGAGCCAGCCTGCGTGCAAGGCGATCAGCCAGCCGTGAAGAAGCATCCCTCGGCATTGCTGCGCAAAGTCCGCAAACTCTTTCCGCGCATGACCGAGGCGCAGGCCAGTGAGTTCATCGACGGCCTGGGCGACGATGCGCTGAGCCGGGCAATGCGAGTCAAAGTCTTGCGCGGGGATCTCGACAGTCTGCGTGACGCGCTGTTTACCTGGGGCGAAGACATTGACGCGATGAACACCGCAGGCGGTGATCTGGCTGAGGTTCGACACAGTCGCCGTACCTTCGCCGAGCTGATCGAAAAGGGTTTTCGGCGCTTTCACCAGGTGAACAACGAGAACGGCAAAGCAGTGGGCGTACTGAACCTTGACGGCATGCGCGTCGGCAAGCTGCCGACGTTGCCGCCGGGGATCAGCTTTGACCACATCCAGCAACTGTCCATGCGCGATATGGCACTGGACGACGATGTCGCGTACTTCCTCAAATCATTCAAGCAGCTTGAGTCGCTGGAACTCGATGACAATGCCATCACGCGTCTGCCAGAGGTGCTGTCGCACATGCCCAATCTGAAAGTCCTGAGTCTGGCGGGAAACAAGCTCCAGTTGACTGAGCAGACCCTGAAAAAGCTCAACGGTTTGCACACGTTGAGGCATTTGAATCTCAACAAAAACCCGCTGGGTGCGACGCCGGATGTCTCTCGAATGTTCAATCTGCGTCGGCTGTTGCTGGAAAGCACCGGCATTACCGAAATGCCCAAGGGACTTTCTCGCCTGTTGAATCTGGAATGGGCGGACCTGAGGAAAAACCAGATCAAGCAGCTGCCGGACTGGCTGTTCAAAACCTCCAGGCGCTTCAGTCAAGCGCTCGACCTGGCGGATAATCCGTTGATCGACCCGAGCAAAACCCACCTTCAGACATACCGTAACAATTACGGCGTCGGCATGGGATTCATTGAAAATGACATCGCCCGGCTCGACGAGCAACGTGCCCGTACGCTGTGGTTTCCCGAAAAGGCCGGTGAGACATTTGGCAAACGTGAACGAATCTGGAACGCCTTCAAGGACGATGCGCGTGCCGAGGGGCTGTTTCACTTGCTTGCGGAACTGGGCAATACCGCCGACTCGAAGAAAATCAACAAGGAGCTGCAGCGGCGGGTCTGGGCAGTGCTTGAGGCCGCAGAGAACGACGCCGCGCTGTGTGACCATCTGCTGGGACTGGCTGCCAGCCCGATCAATTGCACTGACACCGCAGCAGTGACATTCAGTCGTCTGGAAGTGGCGGTGCAGGTCAACCGCTTGACCAGACTCGCCGGCAGCAATGGCGTCAGCGCCAGGTCTTTGTTGAAACTGGGGCGTGGCCTGTTCAGGCTTGAACAACTAGACGACATCGCGGCCGAGCACGCGGTCAAGTTTCCCAAGCTTGATCCATTGGAAGTGGGCCTTGCCTATCGTATCGGTCTTGCCGAAACGCTGGAGTTGCCTGGCCAGGCGCGGCACATGCTTTTTAGGGAACAGGCCGGCGTTACCGAGGCCGATCTGGAAGTGGCGCAGAACAGGATCAGCGTCGCCGAGCTTTCGCCCAAGTGGCTGAAATTCATGAGTGAGCGCACGTTCTGGCAAGTCTGGCTGCAACGGACGTTTCCCCGCCGCTTCGTGCCTGTCGAAGAGGAGTATGCGCCGCGAATGACCGCACTGGACGAGAAGGCGAAAACCATGCGCGACGCCGACTATAGGAGCCAGGCAGACATCATCAAGGCCGAACGTGAAGAGGCGTTCAAAGTTGTCTGGACGGAGCTGACCGAGGAGGCATTGCGCATCGAAGAACTGGGCCTGTGCGCCAGGCCCGACGACTGAGCATCACTTGCCGCGAATCAGTTTGCGCAGGGCGAACCGGTTCGGGTGACAGGCTTCGGCGACGCTGCGCGGCAGTGGCAGCGGCTCGTTGTCCAGCCACGCCGCGAGCAGTTCACCGGACAGCGGCGCGGTAATCAGCCCGCGCGAGCCGTGGCCGCTGTTGACGTACAGACCGCCGTGCCACGGGCAGGCGCCATCCGGCACTTGCCGGGCGTCTTTGCTCAGCGCTGCATAGGTTTGATTGAACGCTGGCAGGTCGGCGAGCGGGCCTACAATCGGCAGGTAATCGGGACTGGTGCAGCGAAACGCGGCCCGTCCCTCAAGGCCTTCGACGGGCTGCTGATCGATGTGCAAACGGTCGACCAGATCGCTGGAGATCTCCTCGAGCATGGCAAGATTACCCTGGTGTTCGGCAGCGGTCGGGGTCAGGTCATCGCTGTGAAAATCGAAACTGGCGCCGAGGGTGTGCTCGCCCAGACGCGCCGGCGCGACGTAGCCTTCAGCGCACACCACCGTGTTCAGCGCGGCACTTTGCGCGGTTTGCGCCAGACGCGTGATCTGCCCGCGAATGCGCTTGAGCGGCAACTCGGCGCTCTGCGCAAAGCGTTTGATCTCGGCGGCGCCGGCCAGCACCACCACCGCAGCACTGGCGAGCAGGCGCTCGCCGTCCCACGCTTGCCACTGATCACCGACCTTGCGCAGTTGCAGCACGTCATGGTGGCCGAGCAGTTCGATGTTCGGTTGCGCCGCTTGCGCCTGACACAGCGCGGGCGGATGCACCCAGCCGCCTTCTGGATAGAACAGACCGCCATGGGCTACACCGACCCCGGCACGGGCCTGCGCCGCCGGTTGCTCCAGCCACTGCAACAGATCTGCCGGGAAGGCCTCGGCCAGTTGCGCATGCCGCTCGGCTTCCTTGGCATTGAAGGCCAGTTGCAGCACGCCGCAGTTATCCCAGTCGGTGCCGCGTTGCAGGTTTTCCAGCAGGCGGCGGGTGTAGCCGAAACCGCTGACGATCAGTTGCGACAGCGCCGTGCCGTGAGCGGACAGCTTCAGGTAGAGCACGCCTTGCGGGTTGCCCGAGGCTTCCTGCGCCACGCCAGCGTGGCGCTCAAGCAAGCTGACCTGCCAGCCCCGTGCAGCGAGGCTGAACGCGGTAGCGCAACCGGCCAGTCCGGCGCCGATCACCAGCGCGCTGCGTTCGCCGGTCAACGGGGCAGGGCGGGCGAACCACGGTTTGTACAGCAAGGGTGGCGCCACGTCTGCCGGCCAGCCGAGAAACTCGCCACGCAGGATCTCCCATTTGTGGCCGATACCCGGCGTACGTTTCATCTTGAACCCGGCGGCGTTGAGCAAACGCCGCACCCAACCAGTGCTGGTGAACGTGCTGATGGTCGAGCCCGGCGCCGCCAGTCGGGCCAGTTCGACGAACAGTTCGGCGGTCCACATGTCGGGGTTTTTCGCCGGAGCGAAGCCGTCGAGAAACCACGCGTCGATCTGTGCATCGAGCTGCGGCAGTTGTTCCAGTGCATCGCCGATCAACAGCGTCAGGGTCACCCGACCGTTGTCCAGGGTGATGCGCTGAAAACCTTCGTGGATCGCCACGTACTGCCGCAGCAATTGATCGGCCAGTGGCTTGAGCTGCGGCCACAGCGCCAGGGCGCGTTGCAGATCGGCCGGGCTCAGCGGGTATTTTTCCACGCTGACAAAATGCAACCGCGCACCGGCCACGGCGTGTTGCTCGAACAATTGCCAGGCGCAAAGAAAATTCAGCCCGGTGCCAAACCCGGTTTCGCCGATTACCAGCCGCCCGCTCGCCGGCAGGGCGGCAAAACGCTCGGCCAGACGGTTTTGTTCAAGGAACACATAGCGGGTTTCGTCGAGCCCCGACTGGTCGGAGAAATACACGTCATCGAACACTCGCGAACGCGGGCGTCCGTGGTCATCCCAGTCGAGCTGGGCGTGGGGCAATACAGGTTTCATGGCAGGCTCGGCAACGGCAAGGCCGCCATTCTAGCCGATCGCACCGGCCCTGCTTGATCCATGGCAAGGCATGCGGTCGGCCGCTCACTGACAATCCGCGGCCCGCGGGAATTTCTGCGCCGCGGTTGTGCCCAATCCGCTAGTCTTGCTGAATCCTGGAAGGAGCCGTCCCTATGTTTGAATCCGCTGAAATCGGTCACGCCATCGACGATGACACCTTTGATGCCGCTGTCCCGGCCTTGCGCGAAGCCTTGCTTGAAGCCCAGTTCGAATTGCAGCAGCAGAAGCGCTTCCCGGTGATCATCCTGATCAACGGCATCGAAGGCGCGGGCAAGGGCGAGACGGTCAAGTTGCTCAACGAGTGGATGGACCCGCGCCTGATCGAAGTGCGCACCTTCGATCAGCAGACCGATGAAGAACTGGCGCGGCCGCCGGCGTGGCGCTACTGGCGGATGCTCCCGGCCAAGGGCCGCATGGGGATTTTTTTCGGCAACTGGTACAGCCAGATGTTGCAGGGGCGGGTGCACGGGTTGTTCAAGGATCCGCGTCTGGATCAGGCGATTGCCGGCGCCGAACGCCTGGAAAAAATGCTCTGCGATGAAGGCGCACTGATTTTCAAATTCTGGTTCCACCTCTCGAAGAAACAGATGAAGGCACGGCTCAAGGCGCTGGCCGACGATCCGCTGCACAGCTGGCGGATCAGCCCGCTGGACTGGCAGCAATCGCAAACCTACGACAAGTTCGTCAAATACGGTGAGCGCGTGCTGCGCCGCACCAGCCGCGATTACGCGCCGTGGCACGTGATCGAAGGCGCCGATGCCAACTACCGCAGCCTGGCGGTGGGCAAGATTCTGCTGGAAGGTTTGCAGAGCGCGCTCAAACGCGCCGAGGTCAATCCGCAGGAGGTCAGCGCAGCGCCGTTGGGTACGCCGGTCGATCAGTTGAACCTGCTCGACAGCCTCGACCTCAGCCAGCGGCTGGACAAGAAAGACTACGAAGAACAACTGATAACCGAACAGGCGCGGCTGTCCGGGCTGATGCGCGACAAACGCATGCGCCGCCATGCGCTGATCGCGGTGTTCGAAGGCAACGACGCCGCCGGCAAGGGCGGGGCGATCCGCCGGGTTGCGGCGGCGCTCGATCCGCGTCAGTACAACATCGTGCCGATTGCCGCACCGACTGAAGAGGAGCGGGCGCAACCGTACCTGTGGCGCTTCTGGCGGCACATCCCGGCACGTGGCAAGTTCACCGTGTTCGACCGTTCCTGGTACGGCCGCGTGCTGGTCGAGCGGATCGAGGGTTTCTGCAAGCCGGCCGACTGGTTGCGCGCCTACGGCGAGATCAACGATTTCGAGGAGCAACTGGCCGACTCCGGGGTGATCGTCGTCAAGTTCTGGCTGGCCATCGACAAGGACACGCAAATGGCGCGGTTTCAGGAGCGCGAAGAGATTCCGTTCAAGCGCTTCAAGATCACCGAAGACGACTGGCGCAATCGCGACAAGTGGGATGCCTATCGTGCCGCCGTCGGCGATATGGTCGATCGCACCAGCACCGAAATCGCCCCGTGGACCCTGGTGGAGGCCAACGACAAGCGCTGGGCGCGGGTCAAGGTGCTGCGCACGATCAACCGCGCCCTGGAAGAGGCGTTCGAAAAATCCGACAAGCAGGCCAAAAAACGCAAAGACTGAAGCGATGGCCGCGCATACGCCGGGTGAATGATCCTCGCGGTCGGCAAGAAGGTGGACTTATGCTCAGGTCCACTTTCAACCGACAACAACAATGAGGTATGCCATGCGTGAAGTGGTGATCGTCGACAGCGTGCGGACCGGCCTGGCCAAATCCTTTCGCGGCAAGTTCAACCAGACCCGCCCCGATGACATGGCGGCCCATTGCGTCAACGCCCTGTTGACGCGCAACGACATCGACCCGGCCAGCGTCGAGGATTGCATCGTCGGCGCCGGCTCCAACGAAGGTGCGCAGGGCTATAACATTGGTCGCAACGTGGCGGTGCTGTCGCGCCTCGGCACGGGCACGGCGGGCATGACCCTCAACCGCTTCTGCTCGTCGGGCTTGCAGGCGATTGCGATCGCCGCCAACCAGATCGCTTCCGGTTGCAGCGATATCATTGTTGCCGGCGGCGTCGAATCGATCAGCCTGACCCTGAAAAGCGTCAACACCGATCACCTGATCAACCCGCTGCTGAAAGAGCAGACGCCCGGCATCTATTACACGATGGGCCAGACTGCCGAGGTGGTGGCGCGGCGTTATGGCGTGAGCCGCGAAGCGCAGGATCATTACGCACTGCAAAGCCAGATCCGCACCGCGCAGGCTCAGGCCGCCGGGCTGTTCGATGATGAGATCGTGCCGATGTCGGTCAAGTATCGGGTCGAGGACAAGAACAGCGGCGAGGTGAAGATTGTGGACGGCGTGGTCGATCACGACGATTGCAATCGCCCCGACACCACTTATGAAAGCCTCGCCGGGCTGAAACCGGTGTTCGCTGATGACGGCTCGGTCACCGCCGGCAACTCCTCGCAACTGTCCGACGGCGCGTCGATGACATTGGTGATGAGTCTGGAGAAGGCGCTTGAGCTGGGGCTCAAACCGAAGGCGTTCTTCCGCGGCTTTACCGTCGCTGGCTGTGAGCCGGACGAAATGGGCATCGGCCCGGTGTTCTCGGTGCCGAAACTGCTCAAGGCCAAGGGCTTGCAGGTGGCGGATATCGATCTGTGGGAATTGAACGAGGCGTTTGCGTCGCAGTGCCTGTACAGCCGTGATCGGCTGGAGATCGATAATGAGAAATACAACGTCAACGGCGGCTCGATTTCCATCGGCCACCCGTTCGGCATGACCGGCTCACGCCAGGTCGGGCATCTGGTGCGCGAGTTGCAGCGGCGTGATCTGCGTTACGGCATCGTGACCATGTGCGTCGGTGGCGGGATGGGGGCCAGTGGGTTGTTTGAGGCAGTTCGCTAAGCCATAGCATTTTTGTTGCCTGTTCGATTGCTATCGCTGGCAAGCCAGCTCCCACAGGTCTCGTAGCGTTTGCAAAATCTGTGTACGCCACCAATCCTGTGGGAGCTGGCTTGCCAGCGATGGGATCACCACCGCTCAGCGGTTGGAATCCAGAAGCTGCATCCGCGCGATATAAGCGCGGATTTCCTGCTCTGCCTTCTCATGACTGTCAAACGGCCCCTCAAGGGTATTTTCCCGGGTGCTGAAAAACAGTTGGCCATTGATCCGGCACACCCGGTCGCTGCGAAAACGGGTGGCGGGGGCGCTGTCCTCGGCGCGCATGGCTAACATGATCGGTCTCCCCAGCGGTTGATTTGAATGTCAACTGAGCTTATCCCTGAAGCACTTGGCCTGCGCGGCGAGTCGATCAACGGCAACGCGTCAACATAATGCTGCGACCTGCACAGTTGCATTCGCGGCCTGAGTGCAACTGTCCCTGTGTCACAACGCAATGCGCGCCTAGAATGGCGATTCTTGTCAGCAGGCTTTTGGGGTTCGCATGCACATTTCGTCCGGTCGCTGGGTCTATGGATTGTTCCTCGCGCTGCTGACCGCGTTGCTCTGGGGCATTCTGCCGATCAAACTGAAACAGGTGCTGCTGGTGATGGACCCGGTCACCGTGACCTGGTTTCGCCTGCTGGTGTCCGGCGGCTGTCTGTTCCTTTATCTGGCGTCGGTCAAACGTCTACCCAGTCGCAAAGTGCTCGGGCCCAAGGGCGGCTGGCTAGTGCTGATGGCCGTGCTCGGATTGGTCGGCAACTACGTGCTGTACCTGATGGGTCTGAACCTGCTCAGCCCCGGCACCGCGCAACTGGTGGTACAGATGGGCCCGATCATGCTGCTGATCGCCAGTCTGTTTGTGTTCAAGGAGCGCTTCAGCATTGGCCAGGGCATCGGTTTGCTGGTGTTGCTGATCGGCTTCGGGCTGTTTTTCAATCAGCGTCTGGCAGAGCTGTTGACCTCGCTGTCGGATTACACCGCGGGGGTCTTGCTGGTGCTGCTGGCGTCGACGGTGTGGACCTTTTACGCGCTGGGCCAGAAGCAATTGCTGACGGTGTGGAATTCGCTGCAAGTGATGATGGTGATCTATCTGTTCTGTGCCTTGTTACTGACGCCGTGGGTGCATCCGCTCGAAGCGCTGAACCTGAGCCCGCTGCAAGGCTGGTTGCTGCTGGCCTGCTGCCTGAACACGCTGATCGCCTACGGCGCGTTCGCTGAAGCGCTGGCGCATTGGGAAGCGTCGCGGGTCAGTGCAACCCTGGCGATCACACCGCTGGTGACGTTCGCGGCGGTGGCGATGGCCGCGCGGGTCTGGCCGGAGTATGTGCACGCCGAGCAGATCAATGCGCTGGGCTATGGCGGGGCAGTGCTGGTGGTGTTGGGGTCGGCGCTGGTGGCGTTGGGGCCTTCGTTGATTGCCGGGCTCAAGGCGCGGCGGATCAAGATGGCAGCCAGTTAGACCGAGTCGGGGCCATCGCGAGCAGGCTCACTCCTACAGGGGACCGCATTCGCCCTGTAGGAGTGAGCCTGCTCGCGATGACTGACTAAGAAACGCTACAAATCTCAGCCCTTGGCCCCGGCCTCGATCATGTTCTCCGGCCGCACCCACGCATCAAACTCTTCATCGGTCAGATACCCCAATTGCAACGCCGCTTCGCGCAAGGTCAGCCCTTCGCTGTAGGCCTTCTTGGCGATCTCCGCCGATTTGTCATAACCGATGTGCGGGTTCAGCGCCGTCACCAGCATCAGCCCACGCTCCAGGTGGCGGGCCATGGCCTCGGCGTCAGGTTCCAGCCCGGCGATGCAATGCTGCTGGAAGTTGCTGCAGCCATCGGCGAGTAGACGGATCGATTGCAGCAGGTTGTGGATGATCACCGGTTTGTACACGTTCAACTGCAAGTGACCTTGACTGGCGGCAATGCCGATCGTCACGTCGTTGCCCAAGACCTGACAGGCGAGCATCGACAGCGCTTCGCACTGAGTCGGGTTGACCTTGCCGGGCATGATCGAACTACCCGGCTCGTTGGCCGGTAGTTTCACCTCGGCAAACCCCGCGCGGGGACCGGAGCCGAGCAGACGCAGGTCGTTGGCGATTTTCATCAGCGCCACGGCGAGGGTTTTCAGCGCGCCGGAGAGGCTCGTCAGCGGTTCGTGGCCGGCGAGGGCGGCGAACTTGTTCGGTGCGGTCACGAACGGCAGGCCGGACAACGCTGCCAGTTCTGCAGCAATCGCCTCACCAAAACCATGCGGCGAGTTCAACCCGGTGCCGACTGCGGTGCCGCCCTGGGCCAGTTCACACACCGCCGGCAATGCGGCGCGAATTGCCCGTTCGGCGTAATCCAGTTGCGCTATGAAGCCCGACAACTCTTGCCCGAAGGTGATCGGCGTCGCGTCCATCATGTGCGTGCGCCCGGTTTTCACCAGTTTCATGTGGCGCGCCGCGAGTTCGGCGAGGCCACCGGACAGTTCGCTGATGGCTGGCAGCAATTGCTCCTGCACGGCTTGTGCAGTGGCGATGCTCATCGCGGTGGGGAAGCAGTCGTTGGAGCTTTGCGAGCGGTTGACGTGATCGTTCGGGTGCACCGGCGTCTTGCCGCCGCGCGGGTTGCCGGCCAGTTCGTTGGCGCGACCGGCGATCACTTCGTTGACGTTCATGTTGCTCTGGGTGCCGCTGCCGGTCTGCCAGACCACCAGCGGGAACTGGTCGTCGTGCTGGCCGTCGAGCACTTCGTCGGCGGCCTGTTCGATCAGCCGGGCGATGTCGGCAGGCAAATCGCCGTTGCGGTCATTGACCCGTGCGGCGGCTTTCTTGATCAGGGCCAGGGCGTGCAATACCGGTAGCGGCATGCGTTCCTGACCAATGGCGAAGTTGATCAGCGAGCGTTGCGTCTGAGCACCCCAGTAAGCGTCGTCCGGGACTTCGATCTGGCCCAGGCTGTCGGTTTCGATACGGCTCATCGTGCACACTCCTGTTGGTCTGTTTGCGCAGTTTAGGCCGGCATCGGCCGTGGTGGTTCCATCGACTCGATTGTTGACCGGCCGACCCGGTCAATCAAGCGCGGCAAGGCTTGGGGGTTGAGCCGCGGCAATCGTTAGGCGCAGAATGGTCGCCCTTGGGGTTTGACCTCGCTTTGCTTAAAAGGAAACTCGATGACTCGTCTTCGTGCCATCTGTACCGCGGTTGCACTGGTTTGCGCCAGCGGCCAGGTGCTTGCCGATACCGCCAGCCACAACGCCAGTGCCGAAGCCTTCCTGACCCTGGCTCACGCTGACAAACTGGGCACTCCGGTGTACATGCAAGTGCAGCAAATGTTTGCCCAGCGTTTTGAGCAGACCAAAGCCCCCGAGGCCAAGAAAGCCGTCCTCGAAACCTACCAGGCCAAGGCCAACGCCGCGCTGGACCAGGCCATTGGCTGGAACAAGCTCAAGCCCGACATGGTCAAGCTCTATACCAGCAACTTCAGCGAATCCGAGCTCAAGGACCTGGTCGCGTTCTACCAGTCGCCACTGGGTAAAAAGGTCCTGGAAAAAATGCCGCAGCTGACCCAGCAATCGGCGCAGATGACCCAGGGCAAGCTGGAAAGCGCTGTGCCAGTGGTCAACAAGCTGCTCGACGACATGACCAAAGAGCTGACCCCGGCCGCTGCACCGGCCAAGAAGAAGTAAGCGGAGTTCGTGATGACCATGCAACAACGCATCGAATCGACGCTGGGCCTGCTGCAGCCTGAGCATCTGCAAGTGCTGGATGAAAGCCACATGCACAGTCGCGGGTTACAGACGCACTACAAGGCCGTGGTGGTCAGCGCGCAGTTCGAAGGCCTGAACCGGGTCAAGCGCCACCAGAAAGTCTACGGCACGCTCGGCGAGCTGATGGGCGAGTTCCATGCGTTGGCGCTGCACACCTACACCCCGCAGGAATGGGCAGAAGTGGGCGCTGCACCGGCGTCGCCATCTTGTGCCGGAGGAGATCAGCGATAAGCGGCAAGCTGCAAGTTGAAGGCGGATGAGTTTTGGCTTGCCGCTTTAAGCTTGGAGCTTGTAGCTGCTTTTTTGCTAAAATCCCGACGCGCCGCTTAGCCGGCGCGTTTTTTTTGAATCCGGTTCACCCTTTGCGAGGGTAGCCACCTGGAGAAATACCCATGACACAACCGATTGTCGTGGCGGCACTGTATAAGTTCGTCACCCTCGAAGATTACGTTGACCTGCGCGAGCCACTGCTGCAGGCGATGGTCGACAACGGCATCAAAGGCACTCTGCTGATTGCCGAAGAAGGCATCAACGGTACTGTTTCCGGCACCCGCGAAGGCATTGACGGCCTGCTCGCCTGGCTGAAAAACGATCCACGCATGATCGACATCGATCACAAGGAATCGTACTGCGACGAACAACCGTTCTACCGCACCAAGGTCAAGCTGAAGAAAGAAATCGTCACCCTCGGCGTCGAAGGCGTGGACCCGAACAAGAAGGTCGGCACCTACGTCGAACCGCAGGACTGGAACGCGCTGATCAGCGACCCAGAAGTCCTGCTGATCGACACGCGCAACGATTACGAAGTGGCGATCGGCACTTTTGAAGGCGCCATCGATCCGAAAACCACCAGTTTTCGCGAATTCCCCGAATACATCAAAGAGCACTTCGATCCGGCCGTGCACAAGAAGGTCGCGATGTTCTGCACCGGCGGCATTCGCTGTGAAAAAGCCTCGAGCTACATGCTCGGCGAAGGGTTCGAAGAGGTTTATCACCTCAAGGGCGGCATTCTGAAGTACCTCGAAGAGGTGCCGCAGGAAGAAACCAGGTGGCAGGGCGACTGCTTCGTGTTCGACAACCGCGTCACCGTGCGCCACGACCTCAGCGAAGGCGACTACGATCAATGTCATGCCTGCCGCACTCCGGTCAGCGTTGAAGATCGCGCCTCCGAGCATTACGTGGCCGGCATCAGTTGCCCGCATTGCTGGGACAAGCTCAGCGAGAAAACCCGCCGCAGCGCCATCGACCGGCAGAAGCAGATCGAACTGGCCAAGGCGCGTAACCAGCCGCACCCGATCGGCTACAACTACAAGCAAGCATCCACCGAGGCCTAATCATGTCTGCGCGCCTGCTCTATGTGATGGATCCGATGTGTTCGTGGTGCTGGGGTTTTGCTCCGGTGGCCAAGGCCTTGGTCGAGCAGGCGCAGGCAGCCGGGGTCGAGCTGCATCTGGTGGTCGGCGGCTTGCGCACCGGCAGCGGCGCGGCGCTGGAACCGACCACGCGTCGCTACATCCTTGAACACTGGCAGGCGGTCACCGAGGCCACCGGCCAGCCGTTCAAGCTCGACGGGGCGTTGCCGGACGGTTTTGTCTACGACACTGAACCGGCCTGCCGCGCCATCGTCACCGCGCGCAGTCTGGCGCCGGATTGCGCCTGGACGCTGGTCGGCCTGATCCAGCAGGCGTTCTACGTTGAAGGTCGCGACGTCACCCAGGCCAGCGTGCTGGTCGAGCTCGCCGAGCAGGCAGGTGTGCCGCGCATCGAGTTCGCCGCGTTGTTTGATCATGCCGACCAATACAAAGCCACCCAGGCCGATTTCACCTGGGTCCAGGATCTGGGCATCGCCGGTTTCCCGACCCTGCTGGCCGAGCGCAACGGTCAACTGGCGCTGCTGACCAATGGCTATCAACCGCTCAACGAGCTGGCGCCGTTGCTCGGCCGCTGGCTGGAGCGCGCCGCCTGTGCCTGACCTTGGCGATGACACGGCAGCTGGCAAGCAAGGCGACCGGCTGAGCTGGGCAGAAGTCCGGCGCCTGGCGCTCACACACAAGAAATCTCTGTGGATCGCCAACGGCGTGGCCGTGCTGGCGACGCTGTGCAGCGTGCCGATTCCGCTGTTGCTGCCGTTACTGGTCGATGAAGTGCTGCTAGGCCACGGCGATGCGGCGCTGAAAGTCATGAACCATTTCCTGCCGAGCATGTGGCAACAGGCGGCGGGCTATATCGGCCTGATGCTGGTGGTTACGTTGACTTTGCGTTGCAGCGCGTTGTGCTTTGGCGTGTTGCAGTCGCGGTTGTTTGCGCGGTTGGCCAAGGACATCGTCTACCGCATCCGCGTGCGCCTGATCGAGCGGCTGAAACGCATCTCTCTCGGTGAATACGAAAGCCTGGGCAGTGGCACGGTCACTACGCATCTGGTCACCGATCTGGACACCCTCGACAAATTTGTCGGGGAAACCCTCAGCCGCTTTCTGGTGGCGATGCTCACGCTGGTCGGCACCGCCAGCATTCTCATGTGGATGCACTGGAAACTGGCGCTGCTGATTCTGCTGTTCAACCCGCTGGTGATCTACGCCACGGTGCAGTTGGGCAAACGCGTGAAGCACCTGAAGAAACTCGAGAACGACAGCACCGCGCGCTTCACCCAGGCTCTGAGCGAAACCCTCGATGCGATTCAGGAAGTGCGCGCCGGCAACCGCCAGGGTTTTTTCCTTGGGCGCCTCGGCCTGCGCGCGCAGGAAGTGCGCAACTATGCGGTCAATTCGCAGTGGAAAACCGACGCCTCGAACCGTGCCAGTGGTTTGCTGTTCCAGTTCGGCATCGATATTTTCCGCGCAGCGGCAATGCTCACTGTGCTGTTTTCCGACCTGTCGATCGGGCAGATGCTCGCGGTGTTCAGTTACCTGTGGTTCATGATCGGCCCGGTCGAACAACTGCTTAACCTGCAATACGCCTATTACGCGGCGGGTGGGGCGCTGGCGCGGATCAACGAACTGCTGGCGCGCGCCGATGAGCCGCAATACCCGGGCGGCGTCGACCCGTTCAAGGGCCGCGACACCGTCGGCATTCAGGTGCAAGGTCTGAGTTTCGGCTATGGCGATGAGTTGGTGCTGGATCAGATGAACCTGTCGATTGCGCCGGGCGAGAAAGTCGCCATCGTCGGTGCCAGCGGTGGCGGTAAAAGTACCTTGGTGCAGTTGCTTCTCGGGCTGTATACGCCGCTGGCCGGGACCATCCGTTTCGGCGGCTCGACCCAGCAGGACATCGGCCTGGAAACCGTGCGGGAAAACGTTGCGGTGGTTTTGCAGCATCCGGCGCTGTTCAACGACACAGTGCGCGCCAACCTCACCATGGGCCGCACCCGCAGCGACGAAGCCTGCTGGCAGGCGCTGCAAATCGCCCAGCTTGAAGCCACTGTGCGCGCCTTGCCGAGCGGCCTCGACAGCATCGTCGGGCGCTCCGGCGTGCGTCTGTCCGGCGGTCAGCGCCAGCGTCTGGCGATTGCACGCATGATCCTCGCCGAGCCGAAAGTGGTGATCCTCGACGAAGCCACTTCGGCCCTCGACGCCGCTACCGAATACAACCTGCATCAGGCCATGGCGCGCTTTCTCAGTGGCCGCACCACGCTGATCATCGCCCACCGCTTGTCGGCAGTGAAGCAAGCCGATCGCGTGCTGGTGTTCGACGGTGGTCAGATTGCCGAAGACGGTGATCATCAGCAATTGATTGCCGATGGCGGGCTGTATGCCAAGCTCTACGGTCATCTGCAGCAGATCCAGCGGCCTTGAAATTCAGTGCGGTTTCTGTGCTTAGTGCTTGAATTGCATCGAGTAAAACCCCTTCAAACGCTGCTTCGGGCCGGCGGCTTGCACAATCGACGTAGAGGACGGCAGAGCTGTCCCTTTGACAGGTCGAAAATTAGCCTAGGCTGAGCTGTCAGGAGCGGGATTTTTCCGGTGTCCATCTGGCAGTGCTTGCGCAAGGGATCTCATGAAGCAAAAGCGGACTCTCGGAACGCCACGGTTGTTGGGCATCGTCTGGCCATTTATTGCCGTTGTGTTATTTCAAGCGTTGTTGGGTGGCGTCAGCCTGTATGTGCTTTCGGCCGTTCGCGGCTACGTTGCCGGTGAAAGTCTCTGGTCCAAGGGCCAGAAAGACGCGATCTATTACCTCAATCTGTATGCCGACAGCCGCGACGAGGCGATCTTTCTCAAGTATCGGGAGGCGATCGGCGTGCCGCAGGGCGGGCATCAGTTGCGGCTGGCGCTGGACCGCCAGCCGCCGGACCTGGCTGCCGCGCGCGAAGGCATTCTCAAGGGCGGCAACCACCCCGATGATGTTTCAAGCCTGATCTGGCTGTACCTCAATTTCCGTCATTTCAGTTATCTGGAAACCGCCATCGATCGATGGACGGTCGGTGATGCCTATCTGGACCAACTCGATGACGTCGCCCAGGAAATGCGTCGCGGCATTTCGCAGAGTTCAGCGAGCGACGCCGATATCCAGCACTGGAAGACGCGGATCTTCAACATCAACGATGCCGTGACCCCAGCCGCCAAGGCCTTCAGCGATGCTTTGGGCGAAGGCTCGCGGATGATCATGCGCCTGTTGCTGTTCACCAATCTGGCCACGGCGCTTGGGCTGATCGTCCTGGCGCTGTGGCGCACGCACAAATTGCTCAAGCAACGTCACGCCTTCGCCGAGGCGCTGCAACTGGAGAAAGACCGCGCGCACGTCACCCTGCATTCGATCGGTGATGGCGTCATCACTACCGACGTCAGCGGCGCCATCGACTACATGAACCCCGCCGCCGAAGCGATGACCCACTGGAAGGCCGAGCAGGCCGCCGGGCTGCCACTCTCTGCGCTGTTCAATTTGCTCGATGACAACGCCCAGGCCGAAGGGTTGACGCTGATCGAGCACATTCTCAGCGGCAAGCTCAGCGGCGGCAGCGAGCATTCGAAACTGATTCAGCGCCTGGACGGCAGCACCTTGTCGGTGACCCTGGTCGGTGCGCCGATCCGCAATGCCGGCAAGGTCAGCGGCACGGTACTGGTGCTGCACGACATGACGCAGGAGCGCCAGTACATCGCCAATCTGTCGTGGCAGGCCACCCACGATGCGTTGACCGGGCTGGCCAACCGCCGCGAGTTCGAATACCGCCTCGAGCAGGCGCTGCACAACCTCACGCGTCAGGCCGGGCGGCATGCGTTGTTGTTTCTCGATCTGGATCAATTCAAGCTGGTCAACGACACCTGCGGTCACGCCGCCGGCGATGAGCTGTTGCGACACATCTGTACGCTGCTGCAATCGGGCCTGCGCGAGGGCGATACGCTCGCGCGTTTGGGCGGTGACGAATTCGGCATTCTGTTGGAGAACTGCGCTCCCGAAGCGGCGGAAAAGATCGCCGATTCGCTGCGTCAGACCGTGCAAAACCTGCACTTTGTCTGGAAGGGCCGGCCATTTCTGACCACGGTAAGCATCGGCCTGGTGCATGTCGCGCAGACTCCGACCACCCTTGAAGCCTCGCTGCGCGCTGCCGATATGGCCTGTTACATGGCCAAGGAAAAGGGCCGCAATCGCGTGCAGGTCTACCATGCCGATGACTCCGAGCTGTCGCTGCGCTTTGGGGAAATGGCCTGGGTGCAGCGGCTGCACATGGCGCTGGAAGAAAACCGGTTTTGTCTGTACGCCCAGGAAATCGCCCCGCTCAAGCCGACTCACGGCGAGGCTGGGCACATCGAGATTCTGCTGCGTCTGCACGATGAGTCCGGACGGATGATCTTGCCTGACAGTTTCATTCCCGCCGCCGAGCGTTATGGTTTGATGACTCAACTAGACCGTTGGGTAGTTCAGAACGTATTTAAAGTTATTGCCCAATGTATTGCCCAGGAACATCAGCGCCCATTAGCAATGTGTGCGATTAATCTGTCAGGCATTACTATAGGAGATGACGCGTTCTTGCACTTTCTGCGCGAACAGTTTGTTAACTACAACATACCGCCTGAAATGATTTGTTTTGAAATTACTGAGACCAGTGCAATTGCAAATCTCGGCAGTGCAATCAGATTCATTAATGAACTCAAGGGCTTAGGTTGCTATTTTTCACTGGATGATTTTTGTGCCGGAATGTCTTCGTTCGCTTATTTGAAACATTTGCCTGTAGACTTCCTGAAGATCGACGGAAGTTTCGTAAAGGACATGCTGGACGACCCGATTAACCGGGCGATGGTCGAAGTGATCAATCACATCGGGCATGTCATGGGCAAGCAGACGATTGCCGAGTTTGTTGAAACAGCCCAGATCGAGCAGGCATTGCTTGAAATCGGAGTCGACTACGCTCAGGGTTATGTCATCGAACGCCCGCAGTTGTTTACCTGTGACAGTTTGCAAAGTAGATCCGCCAGACCGCAGCCGCTGTTATTCAAAGCGCCTGGCACGTTCCGTTGAAGTTTTCTGCCGATCCTTACAATCACAACTCAAAAGGAGCCGAACAGTGATCGACACATTCAACCGAACCGGACCCCTCATGGAAGCTGCAAGTTATCCTGGCTGGGCACAACAGCTGATTCAGGATTGCAGCGAGAGCAAGCGCCGGGTTGTCGAACATGAACTTTACCTGCGCATGCGTGATAACAAGCTCAGCGCCAGAACCATGCGTCAGTACCTGATTGGTGGCTGGCCGGTGGTTGAGCAATTTGCCTTGTACATGGCGCAGAACCTTACCAAGACCCGTTTTGCTCGCCATCCGGGTGAGGACATGGCGCGACGCTGGCTGATGCGCAACATTCGCGTCGAACTCAATCACGCCGATTACTGGGTGCACTGGAGCAGGGCCCACGGCGTTAGCCTGGAAGACCTTCAGGCCCAGCACGTGCCGCCGGAATTGCATGCCTTGAGTCATTGGTGCTGGCACACCAGTTCAGCCGATTCGCTGATCGTCGCCATTGCCGCGACCAACTACGCCATCGAAGGCGCTACCGGGGAGTGGTCGGCGGTGGTCTGCTCCACCGGCGTCTACGCTGCCGCGTTTCCCGAAGAGGAACGCAAGCGTGCGATGAAGTGGCTGAAGATGCATGCGCAGTACGACGACGCGCATCCGTGGGAAGCCCTGGAAATCATCTGCACCCTGGCCGGCATGAACCCAGGCAAGGCCTTGCAGGCCGAACTGCGCCAGGCAATCTGCAAAAGCTACGACTACATGTACCTGTTCCTTGAACGCTGCATGCAGCTAGAGACGTCGGAGCGCGCAGTGCACAACCGCGAGCGCAGGGCGGTAGTCGAGAATTGATCGGTCGCTAACCCGGGTAAAACTGAGCGAGCCTGCTCGCGATAGCGGTGTGTCATTCAATGATTGCCTTGGCTGACTCACCGCATCGCGAGCAGGCTCACTCCTACAGTTGTTTTGTGGTATTCCGCAGATTCGCTGCTTCACGCAAACCCCCTGTAGGAGTGAGCCTGCTCGCGATAGCGGTGTGTCATTCAATGATTGCCTTGGCTGACTCACCGCATCGCGAGCAGGCTCGCTCCTACAGTTGTTTTGTGGTGGCTGGGGAAACTCAGCCGGCCATCGCCAGGCGGTTACGACCTTCACGCTTGGCCACGTACAGCGCGCTGTCGGCCCGTCGCAGCAGGCTGTCGGCTGATTCGCCGGGCAGCAATGTCGAACAACCAAGGCTGACCGTCAGTTCGATCAACTGGCCATCGGCGTAATACTCGGCGGTCTGCGTCGCGTAACGCAGCCGTTCGCCGACCATCGCTGCGGCCTCGCGGCTGGTGTTGGACAGCAGGATCAGGAACTCTTCCCCGCCATATCGAAACACCATGTCGACATTGCGTAACTGCGCTTTCAGCGTCGCAGCAATCGCTTTCAGCACGTTATCGCCGGCGCTGTGACCATGACTGTCATTGACCCGTTTGAAATGGTCGATGTCGATCATCAGCAGTGACAATGGTTGTTGATGACGCCGCGCCATGTCGATTTCGCGTTGCAGGGTCTGCTCCATGGCGATGCGGTTGCCGGCGCCGGTCAGCGGATCGCGCAGCGCGCTCTGCGTTGCTTCGCGATAGAGCAGGGCGTTGCGCATCGGGTACAGCAAGGACGACAGCAACGATTCCAGTTGGCCTTGTTCAAGCTCGTTGAAACGCTGGTTGCGGCGGAACACCACTTCGCCCAGATGCTCGCCTTCATGACTCAGGCTATAGCTGATCGAGTGATGGCCACGGCTACCGAACTCCAGGCGCAGATCGCTTCCCTGATGCGCATAAACCAAGGCGTCCAGCGGCACCAGGCGCTGAACTTCGCGGAAAAACAGACCGAGGATGCGTTGCGGTTCGAGGCTGGTCTGCAGTTGCAGGCTCATCTGCTGGCGCAGTTGCGCCAGACTGGCCGGACGCTCCTGCAGGGGAGGCAGTTGACCAAAGCCCAGGCGCTGCAATTTGGCACTGTCGAAGTCAATCGCATTGGTCTGGGTGGGTGATTTCATATGGCGTGAGCCCCTAAGCAGTAAGTCTGTCTTACAGGCTGGGTGAGGGCGGCGATGGGCTGCGCGTCATACTGGTCCGTCAGTCCCGTAGGACATCTGGCGTAAGTCTAGTCTGCCGGATGACGATAAGTCAGCTATCGAAATCGGTCTCGCCCCATTGCCTTCACACGGCATGCTTTGAGGAACGTTAGAGCGAAAGTCATGCCAATCGGTTCGCTTTAATTTAAAGCGATTAAAATCAACAGGTTGAATAAAGGCTGAGCGGGTCGCTGCCGGGAATTTGGCTGATTTATGACGGTTACAGGCGGCAAAGGTCTGCCGCGACAGCAATCTGCCGCGGCAACAAAAGCGACGTGTGGCAGTTACTGCGCGTTGAACGCCTGACCGTTGATCCCGGCACTGTCCGGGCCCATCAGGTACAGGTACACCGGCATGATCTCTTCCGGGGTCGGGTTGTTCAGCGGGTTTTCTCCTGGATAGGCTTGCGCACGCATGCTGGTGCGGGTGCCACCCGGGTTGATGCTGTTGGAACGCACCGGCGCCACGCCGTCGACTTCATCGGCCAGGGTTTGCATCAGGCCTTCGGTGGCGAACTTCGACACGCCGTACGCGCCCCAATAGGCGCGACCCTTGCGGCCCACGCTGCTGGAGGTGAACACCACCGAGGCGTCCTGCGACAGCTTGAGCAGCGGCAGCAGGGTGCTGGTCAGCATGAACATGGCGTTGACGTTGACCTGCATCACGCGCATGAAATTCTCGCCGGACAACTGTTCGATCGGCGTGCGCGGGCCGATGATCGAGGCGTTGTGCAGCAGACCGTCGAGATGGCCGAACTCGGTTTCGATCATTGCTGCCAGTTCATCGTATTGATGGGGCAGGGCGGTTTCGAGGTTGAACGGGATCACCGCCGGTTGCGGATGGCCTGCCGCTTCGATTGCGTCGTAGACCTCGGTCAGATTGGCTTCGGTCTTGCCCAGCAGCAGCACCGTGGCGCCATGGGCGGCGTAGGTTTTCGCCGCCGCTGCACCGATGCCGCGACCGGCACCGGTGACCAGAATGACCCGATCCTTGAGCAATTCGGGACGAGCGGTGTAATCAAACATAAACAACCTCTTCAAGAGTCAGAGCGTACGCGCTTTGCACGGCAATCCAGCCTGTGCCCCTTCGCGTCAGGTTCAGCAGCTGCACAGCGCGTTATCGAGCACCTTGCGCAACTCCAGCGGATGATCGACTACCACGTCCGCACCCCAGTGACGTGGGTGATCGTCCGGGTGAATGTAGCCGTAGGTCACCGCGCAGGTCCTGGTCCCGGCGGCGCGGCCGGATTCGATGTCGCGCAGATCATCGCCGATAAACAGTACCGTCGACGGATCCAGATCAAGCATGCTGCATGCGAGGGTTAGCGGCTCTGGATCGGGCTTGCTGTTTTTCACGTGATCCGGGCAGATCAGCAGCGCCGAGCGCTCGGCCAGCCCCAGTCGCTGCATGATCGGCTCGGCGAAACGCACCGGCTTGTTGGTGACCACGCCCCAGATCAGGTTGGCTTTTTCGATGTCGACCAACAGTTCGGCCATGCCGTCGAACAGCTTGCTGTGCACTGCGCAGCCGACCAGATAACGCTCGAGAAATTCCTGACGCAACTCCTCGAAGCCCGGCGATTCCGGGTCCATCGAAAAGGTCACCGCGACCATGGCTTTGGCGCCACCGGAAATCTCGTCGCGGATGTGCTTGTCGTTGATCGGCGGCAAGCCGCGATCGGCGCGCATGGCCTGGCAGATGGCGATGAAGTCCGGCGCCGTGTCGAGCAGGGTACCGTCCATGTCGAAGAGAACCGCTCTGATAGCCATGCTTATTCCTCGCGCAGGGTCTGGATCATGTAGTTGACGTCAACGTCGTTGGACAGCTTGTAGTGCTTGGTCAGCGGGTTGTACGTCAGGCCGATGATGTCCTTGACGGTCAGGCCAGCCATGCGGCTCCACGCGCCCAGTTCGGAGGGGCGAATGAATTTCTTGAAGTCGTGGGTGCCGCGCGGCAGCAGCTTCATGATGTATTCGGCGCCGATGATCGCGAACAGGTACGCCTTCGGATTGCGGTTGATGGTCGAGAAGAACACCTGGCCGCCGGGTTTGACCATGCGGAAACAGGCGCGGATTACCGACGATGGGTCCGGAACGTGCTCAAGCATTTCCAGGCAGGTGACCACGTCGAACTGCTCGGGCATTTCTTCGGCCAGCGCTTCGGCCGTGATCTGCCGATATTCGACGCTGACGCCGGACTCCAGTTGATGCAGTTGCGCGACCGCCAGCGGCGCTTCGCCCATGTCGATGCCCATCACGGTCGCGCCGCGCTGGGCCATGGCTTCACTGAGGATGCCGCCGCCGCAACCGACGTCGAGGACTTTCTTGCCGGCCAGATTGACCCGCTCGTCGATCCAGTTTACGCGCAGCGGGTTGATGTCGTGCAGCGGTTTGAATTCGCTTTCACGATCCCACCAGCGATGGGCCAGGGCCTCGAATTTGGCGATTTCGGCGTGGTCGACGTTGCTCATGTTCAAATCCTCGAAAAACTTCAAAAAGGCTGTAGCCGCGGAGTCTGCTCCACGGTGTTTACGATTCGGTGTGGCCGCTGATGCGCTGGCCCCAATGGCGCGCGGTCGCGCCCAGTTGCTGTTCGTCCATGCGGGTCAGGCGCCGGTCGTCGAGCAGTGGCTTGCCGGCGACCCACAGGTGTTTCACGCAATCGCGGCCGGTGGCATAAATAAGCTGCGAAACCGGGTCATACACCGGCTGCTGCGCCAGACCGGACAGATCGAAAGCCACGATGTCTGCGGCTTTGCCTATTTCCAGCGAGCCGACTTGCGCGTCGATCCCCAGTGCCCGCGCGCCGTTGAGCGTGGCCATGCGCAGCGCACGGTGGGCGTCCAGCGCGGTGGCCGAACCGGCAACGGCTTTGGCCAGCAAGGCCGCAGTGCGGGTTTCACCGAGCAGGTCGAGATCGTTGTTGCTGGCGGCGCCATCGGTGCCGACCGCGACATTCACTCCAGCCTGCCACAAACGCTCGACCGGGCAAAAACCGCTGGCCAGTTTGAGGTTCGACTCTGGGCAGTGGATCACGCTGGTGTTGCTTTCTACCAGCAGCGCGAGGTCGTCATCGCTGATCTGGGTCATGTGCACGGCCTGGAAACGCGGGCCGAGCAGGCCGAGGCGGCCCAGACGCGCCAGTGGCCGCTCGCCGGATTGCTCGACGGCCTGCTGCACCTCAAAGGCAGTTTCGTGGACGTGCATGTGGATCGCCGCGTCCAGCTCCTCGGCAATCACGCGGATTTTCTCGAGGTTCTCGTCGCCGACGGTGTACGGTGCGTGAGGGCCGAAAGTAATCTTGATGCGATCGTGATGTTTCAGATCGCCGAACAGCTCGACGCCCTGACGGATGGCTTCATCGGCGCTGCTGGCACCCGGGATCGGGAAATCGAGGATCGGAATGGCGATCTGCGCGCGAATGCCGCTGTTGTGCACACGCTCGCTGGCGACCTTGGGGTAGAAATACATGTCGGAAAAACAGCTGATGCCGCCCTTGATCTGCTCGGCAATGGCCAGATCGGTGCCGTCACGGACGAAATCTTCATCGACCCATTTGGCCTCGGCCGGCCAGATGTGATTTTCCAGCCAGGTCATCAGCGGCAGATCGTCCGCCAGGCCGCGGAACAATGTCATTGCAGCGTGACCGTGAGCATTGATCAGGCCGGGGGCGAGCAGTACATCCGGTAATTCGCGGGTTTCAGTGGCGTTACACTTCAACGCTTCGGCGCGCGGGCCGATAAACACGATGCAACCGTCGCGGATGCCCAGGCCGTGCTCCTTGAGCACGACGCCAGCGGGTTCGACGGGGACCAGCCAGGTCGGCAGCAATAACAGGTCGAGCGCAATGGCAGGTTTGGGCATCGGGAGTCGGTTCCAGTGCTTTTGTAAAGGATGGCGAAGTATACCCGAGCGTCTTCGCGGGGGGATCGCTATAATCGGCGGCTTTTGTTCATGAGTGCGGGGTGTGGGATGCGCGATCGACTGTTGGCTGCGGAGAAAGTGAAGGCCATCGATTGGCGAGACGGCGCGCTGCACCTGCTGGATCAGCGTATTTTGCCGTTTGAAGAAACCTGGATCGCCTACACCAGCGCCGCCGGCGTGGCTGAGGCGATTCGCTCGATGGTCGTGCGTGGCGCACCGGCCATCGGCATCAGCGCGGCCTATGGCATCGTGCTCGCCGCCCGTGCGCGGATTGCCGAGGGTGGCGACTGGTACGCGGCGCTGGAGGAAGACTTCGCGCTGTTGGCCGATTCCCGTCCGACCGCGGTCAACCTGTTCTGGGCGCTGGGGCGCATGCATGATCGCCTCGATCGCCTCAAAGGCAACGCCGATCCACTGGTGGCGCTGGAGGCGGAAGCCATCGCCATTCACGAGAGCGATCGCGAAGCCAATCTGACCATGGCGCAGTTGGGCGTCGACCTGATCCGCAAACATCAGGGCAATGCTCAAGCAATTCTCACTCATTGCAACACCGGCGCCCTGGCAACCGGCGGTTTCGGCACGGCGCTGGGGGTGATTCGCGCGGCTTATATTGAAGGTATGGTCGAACGCGTTTACGCCGACGAAACCCGTCCATGGCTGCAAGGCTCGCGCCTGACCGCATGGGAACTGGCCAACGAAGGTATTCCGGTGACCCTCAACGCTGACTCCGCCGCCGCGCACATCATGAAAACCAAAGGCGTGACCTGGGTCATCGTTGGCGCCGACCGCATCACCGCCAATGGCGATGTGGCGAACAAGATCGGCACCTATCAACTGGCGGTCAACGCCATGCACCACGGCGTGCGCTTCATGGTCGTGGCGCCGAGCTCGACCATCGACATGAACCTGGCCAGCGGTGACGACATCCCGATCGAAGAGCGCGCCGGCGCCGAATTGCTCGAAGTCGGCGGCAAGCGCGTCGGTGCGGATGTTGAGGCGTTCAACCCGGTGTTTGACGTCACCCCGGCGGACCTGATCGACGCGATCGTCACCGAAAAAGGCATCGTTGAACGCCCGGACACCGCCAAGATGGCCCAGTTGATGTGCCGCAAGCGCCTGCATTGACAGGCTGTGGCGTCTGAGCGGGCCCTCATCGCTGGCAAGCCAGCTCCCACAGGTTTTGTGCCTGGCACTGAACCTGTGGGAGCTGGCTTGCCAGCGATGAGGGCCTGAATGTCAATAAACAACTGTAAACCTGCCCCGGATTTCACATTCAAAGAAGCTCTGAGCCTCTCTCGTCCCCCTCAAGCCTGTCACCGGTCAACTAACTATGCTCCATGCGCATCTGGGGGATAGGTGCGTGGCGGCTCTTGTGATAACATCCGGCGTTTTCCGAGGCAGCTCCACGGAGCTGTCTTCACTGCGCAAATCCGCGATCCGAATGTTGATTTGTCGTAAGTCGGCGCATGGCCCCCGGCCTGCCCCGACGAGCTTCGTTGCTCCCACATGGATATGACGAAGTTTCACCAGAAAAAGGAATCAGGCTTCTCATGGGCGAACTGGCCAAAGAAATCCTCCCGGTCAATATCGAAGACGAGCTGAAACAGTCCTACCTCGACTACGCAATGAGCGTAATCGTCGGCCGAGCACTGCCGGACGCGCGCGATGGCCTCAAGCCCGTGCACCGTCGCGTGCTGTTCGCGATGAGCGAGCTGGGCAACGACTTCAACAAGCCGTACAAGAAATCTGCCCGTGTCGTCGGCGACGTGATCGGTAAGTATCACCCGCACGGTGACACCGCCGTGTACGACACCATCGTTCGTATGGCCCAGCCGTTCTCCCTGCGTTACCTGCTGGTCGACGGCCAGGGCAACTTCGGTTCTGTCGACGGCGACAATGCCGCGGCCATGCGATACACCGAAGTGCGCATGACCAAGCTGGCGCACGAGCTGCTGGCCGACCTGCACAAGGAAACCGTGGACTGGGTGCCGAACTACGACGGCACCGAACTGATCCCGGCGGTCATGCCGACCCGCGTACCGAACCTGCTGGTCAACGGTTCCAGCGGTATCGCCGTGGGCATGGCGACCAACATCCCGCCGCACAACCTCGGTGAAGTCATCGACGGTTGCCTGGCGCTCATCGACAATCCCGAGCTGACCGTCGACGAGCTGATGCAATACATTCCCGGTCCGGACTTCCCGACCGCGGCGATCATCAACGGTCGCGCCGGCATCATCGAAGCCTACCGTACCGGTCGCGGGCGCATTTACATGCGCGCCCGCTCGATCATCGAAGACATCGACAAGGTCGGTGGCCGTCAGCAGATCGTCATCACCGAACTCCCTTACCAGCTGAACAAGGCGCGCTTGATCGAGAAGATCGCCGAGCTGGTCAAAGAGAAGAAACTCGAAGGCATCACCGAACTGCGCGACGAGTCCGACAAGGACGGTATGCGCGTGGTAATCGAGCTGCGTCGCGGTGAAGTGCCTGAGGTGATCCTCAACAACCTCTACGCCCAGACCCAGCTGCAATCGGTATTCGGCATCAACATCGTGGCGCTGATCGACGGCCGCCCGCGCATCCTTAATCTCAAGGATCTGCTCGAAGCGTTCGTTCGTCATCGTCGCGAAGTCGTCACCCGCCGTACGGTGTTCGAACTGCGCAAGGCGCGCGAGCGTGGTCACATTCTCGAAGGCCAGGCCGTTGCCCTGTCGAACATCGACCCGGTCATCGCCCTGATCAAGGCTTCGCCGACGCCGTCGGAAGCCAAGGAAGCGCTGGTCAGCACGCCGTGGGAATCCTCGGCGGTGGTGGCCATGGTCGAGCGTGCCGGCGCCGATTCGTGCCGTCCGGAAAACCTCGATCCGCAATACGGTCTGCGCGAAGGCAAGTACTTCCTGTCGCCGGAACAGGCGCAAGCCATTCTCGAACTGCGCCTGCACCGTCTGACCGGTCTGGAGCACGAAAAGCTGCTGGCCGAGTATCAAGAGATCCTCAACCAGATCGGCGAGCTGATCCGTATCCTCAACAGCGCCGTGCGCCTGATGGAAGTGATCCGCGAAGAGCTGGAAGTGATCCGCGCCGAATACGGCGATCAGCGCCGCACCGAAATCCTCGATGCGCGTCTCGACCTGACCCTGGGCGACATGATCCCGGAAGAAGAGCGCGTGGTGACCATTTCCCACGGCGGCTACGCCAAGACCCAGCCATTGGCGGCGTATCAGGCGCAGCGTCGTGGCGGCAAAGGCAAATCGGCCACCGGCGTCAAGGATGAGGACTACATCGCTCACCTGCTGGTTGCCAACAGCCACACCACGCTGCTGCTGTTCTCCAGCAAGGGCAAGGTGTACTGGCTCAAGACCTACGAGATCCCGGAAGCGTCCCGCGCCGCCCGTGGTCGTCCGCTGGTCAACCTGCTGCCGCTGAGCGAAGGCGAGTACATCACCACCATGCTGCCGGTCGATCTCGAAGCCATGAAGCGTCAGGCTGATGAAGAAGAAGCCGAAGGCGTCGAGGCTGATGTAGAAGAGATCGAAAACAACAACGAAACCGACGAAGAGCGCCGCGCACGCATCAAGGCTGCCGATCGCAAGAAAGCGCCGTTCATCTTCATGTCGACTGCCAACGGCACCGTGAAAAAGACCCCGCTGGTGGCCTTCAGCCGTCAGCGCAGCGTCGGTCTGATCGCGCTGGAGCTGGACGAAGGCGACATCCTGATCTCCGCCGCCATTACCGATGGCGAGCAGGAAATCATGCTGTTCTCCGACGGCGGCAAGGTCACCCGCTTCAAGGAATCCGAAGTCCGCGCCATGGGCCGTACCGCTCGCGGTGTTCGCGGCATGCGTCTGCCGGAAGGGCAAAAGCTGATTTCCATGCTGATTCCGGAAGAAGGCAGCCAGATTCTCACCGCTTCCGAGCGCGGTTATGGCAAGCGCACGGCGATCACCGAGTTCCCTGAGTACAAGCGTGGCGGTCAGGGCGTTATCGCCATGGTCAGCAACGAGCGTAACGGCCGACTGGTCGGCGCGGTGCAGGTGCAGGACGGTGAAGAAATCATGCTGATCTCCGATCAGGGCACCCTGGTGCGCACCCGTGTCGACGAAGTGTCGAGCCTGGGTCGTAACACTCAAGGTGTAACGCTGATCAAACTGGCCAAGGATGAAACCCTGGTCGGCCTTGAGCGGGTTCAGGAGCCTTCGGAAATCGAAGGTGAAGAGCTTGAAGGTGAAGAGGGCGAGGAATTCGAGGGCACCGTCGGTATCGACGAGGCCGCAGATGACCAGCAACTCGACGCCGCAGCTGACGAAGAGCCGCAAGAATAAGCGGACAAACGAGGGGGCGGATGAAAATTCGCCCCCTTGTTATTTGTCCGGTATGAAATATCGTCAGGCAAGGAGATCCCCTGTAGGAGTGAGCCTGCTCGCGATAGCGGTGTGTCAGATAGCATTCGTTGACTGACGCACCGCTATCGCGAGCAGGCTCACTCCTGCACTGGAAAGCGTTTCATCGCCATTCCAGTGTCGACGATCGATACGATTTAATGCGTGATATCAAATCAGAGCGAGATTGGATGTGAGCAAGCGAGCCTATAACTTCTGCGCCGGTCCTGCGGCGTTGCCTGAAGCTGTTCTGCAGCGCGCCCAGGGTGAACTCCTTGATTGGCACGGCAAGGGTCTGTCGGTCATGGAAATGAGCCATCGCAGCGATGAGTTCGTGTCCATCGCGACCCAGGCCGAGCAGGATCTGCGTGACCTGCTGAATATCCCGTCGAACTACAAAGTGCTGTTCCTGCAAGGCGGCGCCAGCCAGCAATTCGCGCAAATTCCGCTGAATCTGCTGCCTGAAGGCGGCTCGGCCGACTACATCGACACCGGTATCTGGTCGCAGAAAGCCATCGAAGAAGCTTCGCGCTACGGTCACGTCAATGTGGCTGCCACCGCCAAGCCTTACGACTATTTCGCCATTCCCGGCCAGAACGAGTGGAACCTGTCGAAAGACGCCGCTTACGTTCACTACGCGCCGAACGAAACCATCGGCGGTCTGGAATTCCAGTGGATCCCGGAAACCGGCGACGTGCCGCTGGTGGCCGACATGTCTTCGGACATCCTCTCGCGGCCGGTCGACATCTCGCGTTTCGGCATGATCTACGCCGGCGCGCAAAAGAACATCGGCCCGAGCGGCATCGTCGTCAACATCATCCGCGAAGACCTGCTTGGCAAGGCCCGCGCGCTGTGCCCGACCATGCTCAACTACAAGGTCGCGGCCGATAACGGCTCGATGTACAACACTCCGCCGACCCTGGCCTGGTACCTCTCCGGTCTGGTGTTCCAGTGGCTGAAGGAGCAGGGCGGCGTCGACGCGATCGCTAAACTGAACGACGTCAAGCAGCGCACCTTGTACGATTTCATCGACGCCAGCGGCCTCTACAGCAACCCGATCAACAAGTCGGATCGCTCGTGGATGAACGTGCCGTTCCGTCTGGCCGATGATCGTCTGGACAAGCCGTTCCTCGCCGGCGCCGACGAGCGCGGTCTGCTCAACCTCAAGGGTCACCGCTCGGTGGGCGGCATGCGCGCCTCCATCTACAACGCCGTCGACCTCAACGCGGTCAACGCGCTGGTGGCCTACATGGCTGAATTCGAGAAGGAACACGGCTGATGTCCGAGCAAGAACTCAAGGCACTGCGCGTTCGCATCGACGCTCTGGACACCAAAGTCCTCGAGCTGATCAGTGAGCGTGCGCGTTGCGCCCAGGAAGTTGCGCGCGTGAAGATGGCCTCGCTGGCCGAAGGCGAAGTGCCGGTGTTCTATCGTCCCGAGCGTGAGGCTCAGGTGCTCAAGCGGGTGATGGAACGCAATCAGGGGCCGCTGGGCAACGAAGAGATGGCACGGCTGTTCCGCGAAATCATGTCGTCGTGCCTGGCGCTGGAGCAGCCACTTAAAGTGGCGTACCTCGGCCCTGAAGGCACCTTCACCCAAGCGGCGGCGATGAAGCATTTCGGCCACGCGGTGATCAGCAAACCGATGGCGGCAATCGATGAAGTGTTCCGCGAAGTGGCGGCCGGTGCGGTGAATTTTGGCGTGGTCCCGGTGGAAAACTCTACCGAAGGTGCGGTCAACCACACCCTCGACAGTTTCCTCGAGCACGACATGGTGATCTGCGGCGAAGTCGAGCTGCGCATTCACCATCATCTGTTGGTCGGCGAGAACACCAAGACCGATAGCATCAGCCGTATCTATTCCCACGCGCAATCACTGGCGCAGTGCCGCAAGTGGCTGGACGCGCATTACCCGAATGTCGAGCGCGTCGCGGTGGCGAGCAACGCCGAAGCGGCCAAGCGGGTCAAGGGCGAATGGAATTCGGCGGCGATTGCCGGTGACATGGCGGCGGGCCTGTATGGCCTGACGCGTCTGGCCGAGAAGATCGAGGATCGCCCGGACAACTCCACGCGCTTCCTGATGATCGGTAACCAGGAAGTGCCGCCGACCGGCGACGACAAGACGTCGATCATTGTGTCCATGAGCAACAAGCCCGGCGCGCTGCACGAGCTGCTGGTGCCGTTCCATGACAACGGGATCGACCTGACCCGCATCGAAACCCGTCCGTCGCGCAGCGGCAAATGGACGTACGTGTTCTTCATCGACTTCGTCGGCCATCACCGCGATCCGTTGATCAAGGGTGTGCTGGAAAAGATCAGTCAGGAAGCGGTAGCACTCAAAGTGCTGGGTTCCTACCCGAAAGCAGTTCTCTAAGGGCGGTAGCAAATGAGTGGCAACTTCCTCGCTCTGGCACAGCCGGGCGTGCAACAACTTTCGCCGTACGTTCCGGGCAAGCCTGTGGACGAACTGGCGCGCGAGCTGGATCTGGATCCGGCAAAAATCGTCAAACTGGCGAGCAACGAAAACCCGCTGGGCGCCAGCCCGAAAGCTCTGGCGGCAATTCGCGAAGAGCTGACGGAGCTGACCCGTTACCCGGACGGCAACGGTTTCGCGCTGAAATCCCTGCTGGCCGAGCAATGCCGCGTCGAGCTGAATCAGGTCACCCTGGGCAACGGCTCCAACGACATTCTCGAGCTGGTTGCCCGCGCCTATCTGGCGCCGGGCCTGAATGCCGTGTTCAGCGAGCACGCTTTCGCTGTATATCCGATTGCTACCCAAGCCGTCGGTGCGCAAGCCAAAGTAGTACCCGCGAAGGATTGGGGGCATGACCTGCCCGCCATGCTCGCGGCCATCGACGCCAATACCCGCGTGGTGTTCATCGCCAATCCGAACAACCCGACCGGTACCTGGTTCGGTGCCGAGGCGCTGGACGAGTTTCTGCAGGACGTGCCGGAACATGTGCTGGTGGTGCTCGACGAGGCTTACATCGAATATGCCGAAGGCAGCGATCTGCCGGACGGCCTCGATTTCCTGGCGGCCTATCCGAATCTGCTGGTGTCGCGCACGTTCTCCAAGGCCTACGGTCTGGCGGCGCTGCGCGTCGGCTACGCACTGTCCACCCCGGTGGTGGCTGACGTGCTGAATCGTGTGCGCCAGCCGTTCAACGTCAACAGCCTCGCCCTGGCGGCCGCCTGTGCCGCGTTGAAGGACGAGGAATATCTGGCGCAAAGCCGTCAGCTCAACGAGGCAGGCATGCAGCAGTTGCAAGCCGGTTTGCGTGAGCTGGGGCTGGGCTGGATCGAATCCAAAGGCAACTTCATCTGCGTCGATCTCGCTCAGGTTGCGGCCCCGGTGTTTCAGGGCTTGCTGCGCGAAGGCGTGATCGTGCGTCCGGTGGCCAACTACGGCATGCCGAACCACCTGCGGGTGACCATCGGTCTGCCGGCAGAAAACAGCCGCTTCCTCGAAGCGCTGCGCAAGGTTCTGGCTCGTGGTTGATGTCACCGCACTGCAATCTGCTGCACCTATGATCGGGCGCCTTGTGGTGGTCGGTCTGGGGTTGATCGGTGGTTCGTTTGCCAAAGGCTTGCGTGAAAGCGGTGTCTGCGGCGAAGTGGTCGGGGTCGATCTCGACCCTCAATCGCGCAAGCTGGCGGTCGAGTTGGGTGTGGTTGACCGCTGCGAAGACGACTTGGCCGCTGCCTGCCAAGGTGCTGACGTGATTCAGTTGGCAGTGCCAATACTGGCCATGGAAAAACTGCTCGCGCGGTTGGCGGGCATGGATCTGGGGCAGGCGATTCTGACCGATGTCGGCAGCGCCAAGGGCAATGTGGTGCGTGCGGCAACCGAAGCGTTCGGCGGCATGCCGGTGCGTTTCGTGCCGGGGCATCCGATTGCCGGGTCCGAGCAGAGCGGGGTAGAGGCGTCCAATGGCGAGTTGTTCCGTCGTCATAAGGTGATCCTCACGCCGCTTGAGCAGACGGATCCGGCCGCATTGGCTGTGGTCGATCGTCTGTGGCGCGAATTGGGTGCCGACGTCGAGCACATGCAGGTCGAACGGCACGATGAAGTGCTGGCGGCGACCAGCCATCTGCCGCACCTGCTGGCCTTCGGTCTGGTCGATTCGTTGGCCAAGCGCAATGAAAATCTGGAGATCTTCCGTTACGCTGCCGGTGGTTTTCGCGATTTCACAAGAATCGCCGGAAGCGACCCGGTGATGTGGCACGACATCTTTCTCGCCAATCGCGAGGCTGTCCTGCGCACACTCGATACATTTCGCAGCGACCTCGACGCCTTGCGCGACGCGGTCGATGCAGGGGATGGGCACCAATTGTTGGGCGTTTTCACGCGCGCCCGGGTTGCCCGCGAGCATTTCAGTAAAATCCTGGCCCGCAGGGCCTATGTGGACGCTATGAATTCCAACGATCTGATCTTCCTGGCTCAACCTGGTGGCCGCCTGTCCGGTCGGATTCGCGTACCGGGTGACAAATCGATTTCCCACCGTTCGATCATGCTCGGCTCGCTGGCCGAAGGCGTCACCGAAGTCGAAGGTTTTCTCGAGGGCGAAGACGCCCTGGCAACCTTGCAGGCGTTCCGCGACATGGGCGTGGTCATCGAAGGCCCGCACCACGGCCGCGTGACCATTCACGGTGTCGGCCTGCACGGCCTGAAACCTGCGCCGGGGCCGATCTATCTGGGCAACTCCGGTACCTCGATGCGTCTGCTGTCCGGCCTGCTGGCGGCGCAGAACTTCGACAGCACCCTGACCGGCGATGCGTCGCTGTCCAAGCGCCCGATGAATCGGGTGGCCAATCCGCTGCGTGAAATGGGTGCGGTGATTGAAACCGCAGCAGAAGGTCGTCCACCGATGACCATTCGCGGCGGCAACAAGCTTAAAGGTCTGACGTACACCATGCCGATGGCCAGCGCCCAGGTGAAATCCTGCCTGCTGCTTGCCGGTCTGTACGCCGAAGGCAAAACCACTGTGACCGAGCCGGCGCCAACCCGTGACCACACCGAGCGCATGTTGCGCGGTTTCGGTTACCCGGTGAGCGTCGAAGGTGCTACGGCTTCGGTTGAATCCGGTGGCAAGCTGACCGCGACTCATATCGAAGTACCGGGCGATATTTCTTCGTCGGCGTTCTTCCTGGTGGCGGCGTCGATTGCCGAAGGTTCCGAGCTGGTACTTGAACACGTCGGCATCAACCCGACCCGCACCGGCGTCATCGACATCCTGCGTCTGATGGGAGCGGACATCACCCTGGAAAACCAGCGTGAAGTCGGCGGCGAGCCAGTGGCTGACCTGCGCGTGCGCGCGGCGAAACTCAAAGGCATCGAGATTCCTGAAGAGCTGGTGCCGTTGGCCATCGATGAGTTCCCGGTGCTGTTCGTGGCGGCTGCATGCGCTGAAGGGCGTACCGTGCTGACCGGTGCCGAAGAGTTGCGGGTCAAGGAATCGGATCGCATTCAGGTGATGGCTGACGGGCTGTTGGCGCTGGGCGTAAAATGCCAGCCAACCCCGGACGGCATCATCATCGATGGCGGCCAGATCGGCGGCGGTGAGGTGCATGGTCACGGCGATCACCGTATCGCCATGGCCTTCAGCGTTGCCTCCTTGCGCGCCACTGCACCGATCCGCATCCATGATTGCGCCAACGTCGCGACGTCGTTCCCCAACTTCCTCGCGCTGTGCGGACAAGTCGGTATTCGTGTGGCACAAGAGGCTCAGTCGTGAAAAACATTGCACCGGTCATCACTATCGATGGGCCAAGCGGCTCGGGCAAAGGCACCGTCGCCGGGATTCTGGCCAAGCGTCTGGGCTGGAACCTGCTGGATTCCGGTGCGCTTTATCGTTTGCTTGCATTCGCTGCACACAACCATGGCGTCGACCTGACCAATGAAGAGCTGCTGAAAACATTGGCCGCTCATCTGGATGTGCAGTTCATCGCCGCGACCGAAGGTCAGTTGCAGCGGATCATTCTGGAAGGCGACGAAGTCAGCGATGTCATTCGCACTGAAAGCGTCGGCTCCGGCGCTTCGCAAGTGGCTGCGCTGCCTGCCGTGCGTGAGGCGCTGCTGCAGCGCCAGCGCGCATTCCAGGAAGCGCCGGGGCTGGTGGCCGATGGTCGCGACATGGGCACAGTGGTTTTTCCTGATGCGCCGCTGAAGATTTTCCTCACCGCCAGCGCCGAGGAGCGGGCGCGCCGTCGATATTTGCAGTTGAAGGGCAAAGTCGAGGGTGTTAGTCTGTCGAGTCTGCTAGATGAGATCCGTGCACGCGATGAGCGTGACACCCAGCGCGCAGTAGCCCCGCTCAAGCCGGCGGCCGACGCGATTCAGCTGGATTCCACGGAGCTTTCCATCGATCAGGTGCTTGAACGCATCATGAGCGAGATCGCCATTCGCGATATCGCCGGGTGACCAAGAAGGTCGCAGGGGACCAGTCATAGTCCTGCGGTGCTTCTTTTAAATGAAACTAACCCACACCGTCTGGGGTGTGGAGATGGGCGTTTACTTCGCCCTCATCTACAGGAATTAAAATGAGCGAAAGCTTTGCGGAACTCTTTGAAGAAAGCCTGAAAACCCTGAACCTTCAGGCAGGCTCCATCATCACCGGTGTTATCGTTGATATCGATTACCAGGCTCGCTGGGTAACCGTTCACGCTGGTCTGAAGTCTGAAGCACTCATCCCGCTTGAGCAGTTCTACAACGATGCTGGCGAACTGAACATCAACGTTGGTGATGAAGTTCACGTTGCTCTGGATTCGGTTGAAGACGGCTTTGGCGAAACCAAGCTGTCCCGTGAAAAAGCCAAGCGCGCTGAATGCTGGATCGTTCTGGAAGCAGCCTTCGCAGCCGAGGAAGTGGTCAAGGGCGTTATCAACGGTAAGGTTAAAGGCGGCTTCACTGTCGACGTTAACGGCATCCGTGCGTTCCTGCCAGGTTCCCTGGTTGACGTCCGTCCAGTGCGCGACACTACGCACCTGGAAGGCAAAGAGCTGGAATTCAAGGTCATCAAGCTGGACCAGAAGCGCAACAACGTTGTCGTTTCCCGTCGCAGCGTCCTCGAAGCCGAGAACTCCGCCGAGCGTGAAGCTCTGCTGGAATCCCTGCAGGAAGGCCAGCAAGTCAAAGGTATCGTCAAAAACCTCACCGATTACGGCGCATTCGTCGATCTGGGTGGCGTGGACGGCCTGCTGCACATCACCGACATGGCGTGGAAGCGCATCAAGCATCCTTCCGAGATCGTCAACGTTGGTGACGAGATCGACGTCAAGGTTCTGAAGTACGATCGCGAGCGCAATCGTGTTTCCCTGGGCCTGAAGCAACTGGGCGAAGATCCATGGGTTGCTATCAAAGCCCGTTACCCAGAAGGCACTCGCGTTACCGCTCGTGTAACCAACCTGACCGACTACGGCTGCTTCGCAGAGCTGGAAGAAGGCGTTGAAGGTCTGGTACACGTTTCGGAAATGGACTGGACCAACAAGAACATCCACCCTTCGAAAGTCGTACAAGTCGGCGACGAAGTGGAAGTCATGGTTCTGGACATCGACGAAGAGCGTCGTCGTATCTCCCTGGGCATCAAGCAGTGCAAGTCGAACCCGTGGGAAGACTTCTCTGGCCAGTTCAACAAGGGCGACAAGATCTCCGGCACCATCAAGTCGATCACCGATTTCGGTATCTTCATTGGTCTGGACGGCGGCATCGACGGTCTGGTTCACCTGTCCGACATCTCCTGGAACGAAGTGGGCGAAGAAGCCGTACGTCGTTTCAAGAAGGGCGACGAGCTGGACACCGTCATCCTGTCGGTTGACCCAGAGCGCGAGCGCATCTCCCTGGGCATCAAGCAACTGGAAAGCGATCCGTTCTCCGAGTACGTCTCGGTTAACGACAAGGGCGCTATCGTGACCGGTACCGTGAAAGAAGTTGACGCCAAAGGCGCCATCATCGTTCTGGCCGACGACATCGAAGCTACCCTGAAAGCCTCCGAAATCAGCCGTGACCGCGTTGAAGACGCGCGCAACGTTCTGAAAGAAGGCCAGGAAGTTGAAGCCAAGATCATCAGCGTTGATCGCAAGAGCCGCGTAATCCAGCTCTCGATCAAGTCGAAAGACGATGCTGAAGAGAAAGAAGCTATCCAGAGCTTGAAAGAGACTCCGGAAGCCGCTGCCGATACCACTATGGCTGCACTGCTGCGTCAAGCAATGGCCAAACAGAACTAAGTTCTGCTTGATCATGAAAAAGGGCGACTTCGGTCGCCCTTTTTTGTGCCTGCGATTTGGTCTTTGTACGTCCGTGCATGAAACCAATGCCTTCGCTTGCGGGTCTGTTTCTTTAATCGGATCAATCGCCTATTCGCGACTAAGCTTGGTCTTGAGCGTGCAGTCGTCGGGCACTGGCCTGGCATAAGGAAGTGGATGAACAAGATTATTGTATTGGCAGCAGTGCTGGTGCTGGCCGGGTGTACCACCAGTGCGAAGACTCACGCAGTACGTGGTGTCAGCGGGATTGAGGTCGACTGCTCCGGCCTGGGTTCCGGTTGGGAGAAGTGTCAGAAGCGCGCGGCGAAGGAGTGCAAGGGCGCCGGTTACAAGGTCGTTACGAGGTCCGACGATGCCAAGGAGGAAGATGAATATCCGTTTGGCTTCAACCCTGCTGGCTATCTGACTCGGACCATGCTGGTGATCTGTCGTTGATTGCGCTGAAGTCCGACGTGTCGATCAGGTGCCCTGAAAATGGGCATTTTTACGTTGGCAAAGATATGTCAATCCCTGGGCTGTTCAAATTCTTCCGGGCATGCTAAAACCTTTCAAGCGCTGATCTAGCTGCTTGAAAAAGAAGGGAAAAATATGACGAAGTCGGAGTTGATCGAACGAATTGTCACCCATCAAGGGCTACTCTCATCCAAGGATGTGGAGCTGGCCATCAAGACCATGCTTGAACAAATGTCCCAATGTCTGGCCACCGGTGATCGCATCGAGATCCGCGGGTTTGGCAGCTTCTCCCTGCACTACCGAGCGCCGCGCGTCGGCCGTAATCCGAAGACCGGCCAGTCGGTCAGTCTGGACGGTAAATTCGTTCCGCATTTCAAGCCGGGCAAGGAATTGCGCGATCGAGTGAACGAAGAAGAGGAGGAGGGGGTTTGACAGTCGCTGTATTTCGGAGGGTTACTTATGCGTAACCTCAAGCGCATACTTCTTGGCGTTTTCATCCTTTTGCTGGTTTTGGTCGTTCTGGCGTTTGTCCTGGAGAACCAGCAGTCGGTGGCGTTATTGTTTCTGGGTTTGTCCGGTCCGCAGTTGCCAGTATCGTTGATTGTCGTATTGGCGTTGCTGATTGGCATGCTGATCGGCCCGGTTCTCGGTTGGTTTCTGGGACGTACGTCCAAAGCTTCGCGTAAGCGGCTCGTCTGATAGCGGAAGGTGCGGGGCAGCTGTCCAAATTGCGTCGCGACCTGTCTTTATCCGTTAGTAAAACCCTCATTAAGCTGTAAAATGCAGCCCTTGTTCGACAGTGCGACACCGCCTGTCGATTCAGACTGACTCTGACGGATGCCAATTGCTTATGGCATCAGCATTCATGGATTAGACAGCGCTCTTTTCGGGGGCTATGTCTGCAGCTCAAGGGTATCGTTTCGCGTGAAAATTCTAGTTACCGGCGGCGCCGGGTTTATCGGCTCGGCAGTCATCCGTCACATCATCTCGAACACTACCGATTCCGTCGTTAATGTCGATAAGCTGACGTACGCTGGCAATCTGGAGTCTCTGGCCGAGGTCAGCCAGAATTCGCGTTACGCATTCGAGCGTGTCGACATCTGTGATCGTGATCAGATCGACCGGGTTCTGCGTGAGCATCAACCGGATGCAATCATGCATCTGGCTGCCGAATCTCATGTCGATCGCTCGATTTCCGGCCCTTCGGAATTCATTCAGACCAATATTATCGGCACCTACACGCTGCTTGAAGCCGCTCGCCATTACTGGGCTGCGCTGGACGTTGCGCGCAAAGCCAACTTCCGCTTCCACCATATTTCGACGGATGAAGTTTACGGAGACCTCGAGGGGCCCGAAGATCTTTTCACTGAAACCACGCCTTACCAGCCAAGCTCGCCTTATTCGGCAAGCAAGGCCAGTTCCGATCATCTGGTACGTGCCTGGGCTCGTACTTATGGCCTGCCGACACTGGTTACCAACTGCTCGAACAACTATGGCCCATGCCACTTCCCGGAGAAGTTGATCCCGCTGATCATTCTCAATGCACTGGAAGGCAAGCTGCTGCCCGTCTACGGCAAAGGCGACCAGGTGCGTGACTGGCTGTATGTGGAGGACCACGCTCGCGCCCTTTACAAAGTAGTCACCGAAGGCGTTATCGGTGAGACCTACAACATCGGCGGGCATAATGAAAAGCAGAATATCGAAGTGGTACATACCTTGTGTGCATTGCTTGATGAACTGCGGCCGGATTCCGCCCACCGCCCCCATGCCAGTTTGATTACCTACGTGCAAGACCGCCCAGGTCATGACCAGCGCTACGCGATCGATGCGGGCAAAATCCAGCGAGAACTTGGCTGGGCGCCTGAAGAAACGTTCGAAACCGGTATCCGCAAGACGGTCGAGTGGTACCTGAACAATGCCGAATGGGTAGAGCACGTGAAGAGCGGCAGCTATCAGCAGTGGATCGATCAAAACTACGCAGATCGTTCGAATAAAGCATGAAAATCCTTCTGTTGGGAAAGAATGGCCAGGTGGGCTGGGAATTGCAGCGCTCTCTGGCGCCACTCGGTGAGTTGGTCGCACTTGACCGTCAAACGCTGGGAGGGCTGAGCGGAGATCTTGCGAGCCTTGAATCCTTGCGCTCGACAATCCGGCAGATAGCGCCTGACGTCATTGTCAATGCCGCTGCCTATACTGCAGTCGACAAGGCTGAATCAGAGACCGAGCTGGCCAGTCGCATCAACGGCCTGGCGACTGGCGTCATGGCTGAAGAAGCCGCCGCGTCGGGCGCCTGGCTGGTCCATTACTCAACGGATTATGTTTTCAATGGTCAGGGTGTGACGCCATGGCTGGAGACGGATCCTGTTGCACCGGTCAATCATTACGGCGCCAGCAAGCTCGCCGGCGAGCAGGCGATTATTGCCTCAGGGTGCAAACACCTGGTCTTTCGCACCAGTTGGGTATACGGAGCCCGCGGGAATAACTTTGCCAAGACCATGCTGCGCCTGGCGAAGGATCGTGAAACCCTGAGCGTGATCGCCGATCAGATCGGCGCGCCGACTGGCGCAGATCTGATCGCCGACGTCACGGCTGTGGCGCTCCGCCAGGTTATGGATCAGCAACATCTGTCGGGTTTGTATCACCTGGCTGCTGCCGGTGAGGTGTCCTGGCATGGTTACGCCACGCATGTGATCGAATTCGCTCAGGCCAACGGTGAGCAGCTCACCGTGAAAGCCGTTGATCCGATCGAAACCACAGCCTATCCGACACCTGCACGCCGCCCCTTGAATTCCCGCTTGAATACTCAGAAGCTGCGCGACAATTTTTCTCTGCACTTGCCGGATTGGCAAAGTGGTGTAACCCGAATGCTTATGGAAGTTCTGAACAAATGACCACGACAAATCGTAAAGGCATCATCCTCGCCGGCGGCTCGGGCACGCGCCTGCATCCGCTGACTCTCGGCGTTTCGAAACAGATGCTGCCGATCTACGACAAGCCGATGATCTTTTATCCGCTGTCTGTGCTGATGCTCGCAGGCATGCGCGAAATTCTGATTATTTCCACGCCTGAAGATTTGCCCTGCTTTCGCAAGTTGCTCGGCGATGGCAGTACCTACGGTATCAAGCTCACCTATGCCGAACAGCCAAGTCCGGACGGCCTGGCTCAGGCGTTCATCATTGGCGAGGAGTTCATCGGCGAGGATCCTTGCTGCCTGATACTCGGCGACAACATCTTTTACGGTCAGCACTTTTCCGACAATTTGCGCGCCGCGACCGATCAAACACACGGTGCGACGGTGTTCGGTTATCACGTTTCCGATCCCGAGCGTTTTGGTGTGGTGGAGTTTGACGCAACGGGGCGTGCGCTGAGTATCGAAGAGAAACCCGTCAAGCCAAAATCCAACTACGCGGTGACCGGTCTGTACTTCTACGACAATCAGGTTGTCGAGATCGCCAAGAGCATCAAGCCTTCGCCACGTGGCGAGCTGGAAATTACCGATATCAACCAGGCCTACCTCGAGCGCAAATCGTTGAAGGTCGAGATGCTGGGCCGTGGATTTGCCTGGCTGGACACAGGCACACACGACTCCTTGCTGGAAGCCAGTCACTTCGTCCACACCATTGAGCAGCGCCAGGGCTTGAAGGTCGCCTGTCTCGAAGAGATCGCGTTCAACAACGGCTGGATTGAAGCGCAGCAGTTGGCAAAACAGGCGGACAGTCTGAAGAAAACCGGCTACGGCCAGTACTTGCAGAAATTGCTGGACTCCAGCACTCGCTGAGTCTTTGCGATCTCGCCCATGTTGTCAAAATCGTGCAAGCAGGAATGGAATGCCAGTAAGAACTCCCCGGGTTGCGGTTTTGCTGGCCGCTTACAATGGAATGCAATGGATCGAAGAGCAGATAGCTTCGATCCTGGGTCAGGTTGCGGTGCAGGTCAGTATTTACATCAGCGTCGATGCGTCCACTGACGGCACGGAGTCCTGGTGCGAAGAATTTGCGGCCAGGCACGCAAATGTAAACCTTCTGCCATGCGGCGAGCGTTTTGGAGGCGCGTCACGCAATTTCTTTCGACTGCTGCGTGATGTCGATTTGCGCGATTACGACTATGTCTCCTTTGCTGATCAAGACGATATCTGGCATGACGACAAGCTGGAGCGGGCTATCGCCTCGTTGCGCGAGACGGGTGCCGATGCCTGTTCCAGTAACGTCACGGCGTTCTGGGAAAACGGCAGCAGGCGTCTGATCCACAAGGCACAACCGCAAACGCGTTGGGATTTCCTTTTCGAAGCGGCCGGCCCCGGGTGCACTTATGTGCTGAGCGCGACGTTGGCTCATGCGATGAAGCAATCGATGCTGACACATTGGGAAGAACTGCAAGATGTCACCCTGCATGACTGGTATTGCTATGCCTTCGCTCGCAGTCATGGCTATCGCTGGTACATCGATCCCCGTCCTTCAATGGAATATCGGCAGCATGAAAACAATCAGGTCGGCGCCAACACCGGCCTGGGCACGATGATTGCGCGTTACAAGTCGGTTCATGACGGCTGGTGGTTTACCCAGGTTGCCTTGATCGCAAGACTGACAGACCGCACGACCGATCCGTTCGTCAGCAGCTGGCTGCAATTGCGCCGCTGGCAATTGATACGCCTTTCGTTTGCGTCGTGGCACTGCCGTCGGCGTATCAGGGATCGCGTACTGTTTTTTCTGATTTGCTGGGGCACAGCGCTTGCAGGGAAGGCTGTCAGGTGAGTCCTTGTAAAGTACTGGTTACCGGTGCGAGGGGGTTCGTCGGTGAAGCGCTGGTGTTCCATCTACTGCTCGATCGCCGGTTCGCGCCCGTGGCAGCGGTGCGTGGCCCCACGCGTCTGCAAGGCCTGTGTCCGCTTGTTCAGCTTGAGCTTGGCTCAAGTTCTGCGGCGCAGCTGGCGGGTATCGACGTAGTCGTGCACGCAGCGGCGCGCGTGCATGTCATGCGCGAGACAGCGGATGATGCGCTCGCCGAATTTCGTCGCGTCAATGTCGACGCAACCTTGCAGCTGGCCCGATCGGCGGCGCAGGCCGGGGTCAAGCGGTTTGTTTACATCAGCTCGATCAAGGTCAACGGCGAACGTACCGTTTGCGGTCGCCCCTTTACGGCTGACGATGTGCCGGCTCCCGAGGACCCTTATGGCTTGAGCAAGCACGAAGCGGAGCAGGCTTTGCATTCGTTTGGCCAGCAAACGGGCATGGAAATCGTGATCATCCGTCCGCCGCTGGTTTACGGGCCTGGTGTGAAAGCCAACTTTCTCAGTCTGCTCAAAGTGCTGAACAAAGGCATTGTTTTGCCCTTGGGCGGCATCCGCAATCAGCGCAGTCTGGTGGCGATCGGTAATCTGGTGAGTCTGATCACTGCTTGCATCAATCACCCGGCCGCTGCCGGACAAACCTTTCTCGTCGGCGACGGCGACGATTTATCGACTCCGGTTTTGCTCAAGCGAATGGCATCGGCATTGCAGAAGAAGGTTCGCTTGTTGCCCGTTCCGGCGAAATGGCTGCTGTTCTTTGCGGCAGTTGTCGGTCGGCGCAATGTTGCGCAGCGAATCTGTGAATCACTGCAAGTCGATATCAGCAAAAACGCTGCCTTGCTGGGCTGGGTGCCGCCGATTGACGTGGACACTGCTTTGCGGCGCACCGCGGACCATTTTCAGGGAACTCGAAAGAGATGATTTTTGCCGGCTTGCTCACTTTGGTTTTTCTGCTGTCCTGGGCATTGACCCTGGGTTTGAGGCACTACGCGCTTTCCAAGCGTTTGATGGATATCCCTAACGAGCGCAGCTCGCACACGGTGGCCACGCCGCGTGGCGGTGGTGTGGCCATCGTTGCCGCATTTCTGCTGGCGTTGCCCGTGCTGTATGGGCTGGAGCTGCTGGACCTGGCGACTTTTTGCGCGCTGTCGGGCAGCGGCTTGTTGGTGGCGATCATCGGATTCGCCGACGATCACGGGCATATTGCTGCCAGGTGGCGCCTGCTGGGGCATTTTTACGCTGCCATCTGGGCATTGTGCTGGCTTGATGGACTGGCCCCGGTAGCCGTTTTCGGTTCGGTTGTCGATTTCGGATGGATCGGGAACCTGCTTGCCGTGGTGTATCTGGTGTGGATGCTCAATCTCTACAATTTCATGGATGGCATCGACGGGCTGGCAAGCGCCGAGGCACTATGTGCTTGTCTGGGCAGTGCTTTGATCTACGTGGTTAGCGGGCATGCGGAACCGCTCTGGGGCGCGCTTTTATTGAGCGGTGCCGTGGCCGGGTTTCTCTGCTGGAACTATCCGCCGGCGCGCATCTTCATGGGCGACGCCGGCAGCGGATTTCTTGGCATGGCGCTGGGAATATTGTCCCTTGGCGCGGCCATCGTCGCCCCGGACCTGCTCTGGAGCTGGGTCATCCTGTTAGGCGTTTTTGTGGTGGACTCGACCTGGACGCTGTGCAGGCGCCTGCTCAATGGTGACAAGGTTTATCAAGCCCATCGCAGCCATGCGTATCAATATGCATCCCGACATTTCCAGAGCCACAAGACGGTCACCCTCGCTGTCGTTGCGATAAACCTGTTGTGGTTACTGCCTTGCGCGCTGTTGGTGGCGCTGGGTGTGGTCTCCGGTATCACCGGGTTGATCATCGCGTATGCACCATTGCTGTGGCTGGCGGCGAAATTTGGCGCAGGTACTCGGGAAACCGCTTGATTGATGAGTGCGTGCCAGCGTGCTGCTTCGCTAGAGGCCTTGGCGGGCGTGGACCTTGATTAGGATAGTGGTATGATCGCCCCCCCGCGCAGGCCGAGCGGATGAGGCTGTTGCCAGTGGAGGTCAGACGGATCTGGCCTGGTAGGCATAGCCGGGAAATCTCTTAAAACATGTCAGTCAATTTGAGCAGTTCACAGTAGTGGAGCGGTAATAAATGCAGCATAAGGATAATAATTTAAACTTGCTTCGGCTGATTGCTGCGCTACTGGTCCTATACGCCCACTCCTTCGCCTTTTACGGCAACCCGCCGGCCGGCTTTCTGGGGCTTGCCTCCTACGGCGGTCTGGGCATCGAAATTTTCTTCATAATCAGTGGTTATCTGATCGTCAAGAGTTGGGATTCCACACCTTCGGTGGGCAATTTCCTGATCAAGCGATCGTTGCGCATTTTTCCGGCATTGATCGTGGTCGTGCTGATCAGCATGTTCATTCTGGGGCCGCTGTTTACGACTCTGACGATCAGTGAGTATTTCGCGCATCCGCAATTCTGGGGTTATCTGTGGAATGTCATCCTGAGTCCGGTGTTCTACCTGCCCGGTGTTCTGGAGCACGCGCGCGTCCCCAATGCCGTCAACGGTTCGTTGTGGAGTCTGCCGGTAGAATTCTTCATGTACCTGGTCGTCGTCGCGCTCGGGCTGATCTTCAAGAGCGGTCGCTGGGTATATGCAGCAGCAACCGCAGGGTTCGCGCTGACCGTTATTTTCTGGTGCTGGCGTGGCGCGGAACTGGTGGTGGTCTATGGCACTGATGTCCGTAATATTTTCCTGACCGGCATCTATTTCATGATTGGTGCCTGTTACGCGAAGTGGCGGCTTGAGCGCTGGTTCAGTCTATCGGGTGTTTGCGTGCTGATCATGGCGACCATTCTGCTGGCGCCGTATGCCCCGGTCTCGAAGATCCTGCTCTGGATCAGCCTGCCTTACGTTGTCCTGGCTTATGGCTTGTCCAGCAGCCGTTTGGGCAGCTGGATCAATCGCGTGGGTGACTGTTCCTACGGTGTGTACATCTACGCTTTCCCGGTCCAGCAGTTTGTATTGCTGAAATTCCCCGAGATGTCCTATCCGCTTTACCTGTTTGTCACGATTGCCATCACCTTGGTGCTTGGCTATGCGTCCTGGCATCTGGTGGAAAAACGCGTGTTGAAATTCAAGCCCAGGGACAAGTCCAGGGCAGAGGTCGGCGCGCAGACAAAACCGGTTTTTGTGCCAGAGGCTGAAAGCCTGAAGCCGATGACCCCGGATCGTTAAATGGAAGCCATGATGTCGTGCGGTAGTTGTGAAACGGTGATGAACGAGATGGAAACGTCCGGAGATTTTCAATGAGTTGGCTCAGGGCAATGCTGGCGGACCGCAGGATTCTGGTGAGCCTGATTTCAAATGATCTTCGGGCTCGCTACCTGACTAACTATCTCGGATTTTTGTGGGTATTCATTCAACCCTGCGCGACCACACTGATTCTGTGGTTCGTGTTTCAGTTCGGGTTCAAGGCGGCTCCCCACGGAGATTTCCCTTTTGTCTTGTGGCTGGTGTGCGGCCTGGTTCCGTGGTTTTTCACCGTCGAAGCATTGAATTCCGGATGCACGGCGGTCAAGGAAAACAGTTTTCTGGTGAAGAAAATCGTTTTCAAGGTATCGCTGCTGCCATTGGTCAAACTTAGCTCGGCAGTGCTGGTACACGTGTTCTTCGTGTTCATCCTGTTGCTGCTCTTCGTTATCTACGGCTATGAGCCGAACCTTTACTGGTTGCAGGTCGGGTATTACATCGCCTGTCTGTTCATGCTGCTTCTGGCAATCGCCTGGATTACCAGCTCGGTGGTTATTTTTTTTCCCGACCTGAGTCAGTTGGTGGCGATGGCTACGCAGTTCGGGTTCTGGTTGACGCCTGTGTTCTGGGATATCGATGCGATTCAGGGCAGGGCAGCGTCGTATCTGCGGTTGAACCCGTTTGCCTACATTGTCGAAGGATTCAGAGACTCGCTCATACGTGATGTCTGGTTTTGGCAACGTCCGACCCAGACCCTGTTTTTCTGGGGCGTCATGATTGTCCTGATGTTCGTGGGCTGGCATACGTTCAGAAAGTTAAGACCTCATTTTGCGGATGTTTTGTGATGAATGCAGTGAACGAGAGCGCAATCAGCGTCCGAAATGTCAGTAAGGTCTACAGGCTTTACAACAAGCCGGTCGACAGGCTGGTCGAAGCTCTTTCGCTCTTTGGCAAGCATCGGCATCATGATTTTCATGCGCTGACCGATGTCTCTTTTACTGTCGAAAAAGGCCAGACAGTCGGAATCTTGGGAAAAAACGGCGCAGGTAAAAGTACCTTGCTGAAAATCCTCACCGGCGTGCTGACACCCTCCAGCGGCGAGGTCACGGTTGTCGGTCGGGTAGCTTCCCTGCTGGAGCTGGGTGCAGGCTTCAATCCCGATTACACCGGCGTTGAGAACATTTATTTCCAGGGCTCCCTTATGGGTTACTCCCGTGAGGAAATGCAGACGCGGATCGCGGCGATTCTCGAGTTCGCCGATATTGGCGATTTCGTCAATCAGCCCGTTCGCATGTACAGCAGTGGCATGTTTGCGCGTCTGGCTTTTTCCGTGGCGATCAACGTCGAGCCGGATGTGCTGATCGTTGACGAAGCGCTAAGCGTCGGAGATGCGGGATTCCAGCTCAAATGCATGCTCAAGATGAAGCATATGCAAGAGCGTGGCACGACGATCCTGTTCGTTTCGCACGATACCCAGTCGGTCATTCGTTTCTGCCAGGCCGTTATTGTCATGCAGAACGGACAGATCATCGACCACAGCACCGATGTGCTGACCGCGACCAAAAACTACGAAAAGAAAGTTCGCAACAGCAGTTCGGTGTCTGTCCCGGTGGTCGAAGAACAGCATGTCGATGTTTCCTACGACACTGAGTTGGGGGATATCTCGGAGGTCCGGTTCGGTTCCGGCGCGGCAAAGATCAATGCCGTCGACTTTTTCAGTGCCGATGGAACGCAGACCAGCCACTTCGAACCCACCGAAGATGTCACGATGCATTGCTATGTGCAGTCGTACGCACAACTCAAGGAAGTGGTCATGGGTTATTCCCTGCGCGATGCCAAAGGCGTCGATGTTGCCGGGGACAATACGTTGCTGGCCGGGTGTAAATTCGATCTGGATGCAGGCGCTTACAAGATCAGTTTTAGCTTCCCGTTGAATGTTGCCCCGGGAGAATATTTTCTGTTTATCGGTATGGCGAGTCTGGACGGAGAACGCGTTGAGCTTGATCAACGTTGGCCGATGCGCAAAGTCAGCGTGTCCGGTGGACGTCAGATCGTGGGCGTTGCCTATTGCCCGTCAACTGTCAACGTAGTGAAGGTTGCTTGAATCATGCTTAAGATCGGTAATGCTGATATCGCTGACACAGTCAGGTTTCATGTCGACGAAGCGGCTGAGTGCATCATCGAGGACGGTGTGCAGTTGCGCGATAACGTCGTCATCGAATGCGGGGCGCAAGGCTACTTGCGTATCGGTTCGGGTACTGTCATCAATTGCGGTACCTGGATCAACGGCAGTGGCAAGGTGACCATCGGCAAGGATGTGTTGGTTGCGCCCAACGTTTCCATCACTTCGTCGGCCCATCGCTATGATTTGCACGCGCCCATCAAGAATCAGGGCCTGCGACTGGCTGAAGTCAGCATCGGCGATGATGTATGGATCGGTGCCAGCGCTTCGGTACTGGCCGGTGCCGTGATCGGCAACGGCTCCATCATCGCAGCCAACTCGGTGGTGAAATTCAATATCGAGCCTGAAAGCATCGCGGCGGGGGATCCCGCAGCCAAAGTCGCTTCGCGCAAATACAAACGCGTGGTTTTCTACACCTTGCCACTGGTGTTGAGAGAGCGTGCAACATTATTCAGCAGTATCGTTGACGTCTATCTGCCACTGGCCAACAAGTTCAGCGACGAAGGCTGGGAGTGCATCTTCGTTGGTTCTGATGAGCTCAAGGCTCAATACCCGGATTTCCGCCACGCGTGGATCAGTCCGTCTTCTTACGGGTGTGAGTACCCGGTGTCAGGTAATGCCCACTGGCTGGAAGACTGGCGCTGCCTCCTCAATAAGCAGCCATTGAAATTCCATGATCATTTTGTCACTGCCTTGATCGACAACGTGGACCCGGATCTGGTGTTCTGCTGGAACTACGACGGTAGCCTCGAAACCGTGTGTGCGGCCAATGATGTGCCTTTGCTTTTCAATGAGCTGGGTATGTTGCGCGCGCCAAATCCAATGGCTTATTACTCGGACACCCGTGGGGTCAATGTACGCAGTGGATTTGCCGTCGAATTTGCCGAGTATCGGCAGCAGACCGGCGCCCAACCGACCGAGGAGGCGTTGGAACGACTCGCGCAGATGGAAGAGAGTTATCGTCTGGAGGGAAATCAACAGCTGCCGACGGCTCTGATTCTGCTGCAGGTGCAGGATGACTCGAACATCATCATGGGCTCGCCTTTCGCAAGCATGGCCGAGTACGTCGATCATGTGCTGACTGTCATCGGAAACAAGGATTACCGGGTAATTGTCAAACCGCATCCCTTGGATGAGGTGCCTGAGTTGCCCGAACATGTCGAGGTGGCCGACAGGGAACACAGCATCACGCAATTGATTGCCAGCGCCGATGTGGTGTTCACGATCAACTCTTCGGCGGGTTTTGAAGCCGCCCTGGCTGGAAAGACTGTCTACGCGTTGGGTAAGGCGCCGTACAGCGGCACCGGTTTGACCATCGATGTGAAACAACCGCAGGATCTGGCATCCCACTGGCAAGCGAACGGTGCTGTCGCACCGTGCAGCCGGGAATTCCGGGCGTTGCTTCTGGACTTTGCGCAGTCCCGCTACTTTTTGAGCGAGGCGCAATTCATCGAGCCATCGGCGCACCTTTCGCGCTTGACCCGGACATCAGTCAGCGGTCAGACGAGGAATGCATTCGACGCGGAACTGGAAGTTTACCGTCAGCAGTCTTACATCACCTGGCTTGAAGACAAGGCGCTGGAGGTGCAGGCGGATCTGGCTGCGCTCAATCATACGTATCTGGACATGCAGGCCGAGCTGTCGGGTGTTCGCCACCAATTACATGAAACAAAAGAGCAACTTTCGGCGACGGATGACAGGCTCAGTCTGGTCCTGAGCGACAGGTATATGAATGACAACGACGAACTCATTCAGATGCAGAACCAGCTGCTCCTCGAGCAGGAACGACTGACGCAGCTTTTGCAGGCGCGTGAAGAGCAATTGCAGGCGCGCGAAGAGCAGATAGAGGTGCTCAAGTACGATCTCTGGAAGATTTATATCTCCAGATCGTGGCAAATCACCCGGCCGTTGCGCGGCGTTAGCCGTCTGGTTCTGCGCGGCTGGGGGAAAATGCAGCGCGTGGTCAGAAATCCGCGTGCCGTACTGCGCCCGGTTTACCAGAAATTCCCGGCGCTGATTGGCGTGCGCATGCGTGTGCGGCACCTGATCAAAAACGTGCAAGCGAAAATGATGCGGGCGATCAACTCCCGAAACAATCTCGCCGCCGTGCAAGCGATCGCGGATCGGCGTTTTGTCTACGCACCGACGTTGCCGGCGCTCGACGCGCAGCCCGTCATTGACGTCTCGATCGTGACCTATAACAGCAGCAAGTGGGTCGATGGATTCTTTGCATCGCTGACCGCGCAGGAATATCCGCTGCAAAAACTCAACCTGTGTTTTGTCGATAACGGCTCCAGCGACAATACTGTGGCCGAGCTGCAACGCTGGAAAACCACACTCGCGTCGCAGGTGGCGGGTTTTGAAGTGGTTCAGGGCAAAAACGTCGGCTTCGGTCTGGGACATGATCGGGCGATCAAGACCGGTCAATCCGAATGGATTCTGATCAGCAACATCGACATCGTGTTCGCGCCGCGATCCATCGCCAATGCGGTAGCGGCGGCAGGCAGCGATACCTCTGGAGCCGTTGCGTCATGGGAGTTGCGTCAGGCGCCCTACGAACATCCGAAATATTATGACCCGGTCACTCTGGAAACCAACTGGTCTTCCCATGCCTGCATCCTGGTCCGGCGCTCCGCTTACTTCAAGGTGGGCGGTTATGAGCATGAAATTTTCATGTATGGCGAAGATGTCGAATTGTCCTATCGATTCCGGTCTTTCGGTTACCAGTTGAAATACTGCCCGTCGGCAGTGGTTTACCACTACACCTACGAGCACGAGAACCATGTCAAGCCGATTCAGTTCACCGGCAGTACGTTGGCGAACGCTTATCTGCGCCTGCGTTATGGCGATATGAGCGACAAGTTCGGCGCGCTGGTCCTGCAAAGTGCTCTGTTGTTCCGCCCGGAAGTTTATGCTGGCGTTCGGCGTGATTTGATTGGCAACATCGGCAAGATCGTTCGCAAAGCGCCGCACTTTCTGTCGGGCAAGGGTTCCAGCAAGGAAACGTACTTCCCCTTCCGCGGGTTCGACTACGAAATGATTCGGGACGGCGCCTTCTGGACAATCGGTGAGCAACTCGACGAGATGCCGCTTGTCACGATCGTCACCCGAACTTATCGCAACCGCACCGAGTTTCTGCGTCAGGCGATCATCTCCGTACGCAATCAGACTTATCCGAACGTAGAGCTGGTGGTGGTTGAAGACGGCGGTGAGACGATGAAAGAGCTGGTGGCTGAGTTCCAGCAACAGCCAGGTCACCCGATCCGCTTCTACGGGATGGACAAAGTCGGTCGGTCCGTCACCGGCAACCATGGCCTCGAAATGGCCAAGGGTACTTACTGCATGTTCCTGGATGATGATGATCTGCTGTTCTCCGATCACGTCGAAGTGTTGATCGGAGCGCTGGCAAAAGATCACGAATCGGTGGCGGCCTATTCACTGGCCATGGAAGTCGGCACCATCACTGGCGCGGATGGACGTTACACCGAGACGAGTCATGAAACGCCTTCCTACTTCAAACAGGAATACGACTACAACGTCCTGCTGGACCACAACTTCATTCCGATTCAGTCGCTACTCTTCAAGCGTGAGCTTTACTTGCAACGTGGCGGATTTGAGACCGATATGAGCAATCTTGAAGACTGGAACCTGTGGCTCAGATACGGTTTTGGCAACAAGTTTACTTACGTCGCGAAAACCACTTCCTTGTTCCGTACTCCGGCAGACCCGAATATCCGTCTGGAGCGGCACAAGTTGTTGCACGATGCTTACAACATAGCCAAGGGACGGGCAGCGAAATCCTGTGAGGGTTACACCGCGTCTGCATGATGCATCGCCTGAGTAGTCAACTGGACAGCGCGAGCGATGACGCTGTTCAGTTGACGAAGTGTCGAGACGCGCCGGGATATCAGGGATGGCGTGCATTGATGCTTCAGCGTCATCGGATTGTGTTTTGTCGGAACCCGGGCTTCATTTCGAAATCCACAGCAAAACTGCGCTGCATGGGTTTACAGTGTCGGGCGGCGGTAGATTTTCGGGTTCTGTTGCCCGCTGAAAGGAGTTCTCGTAGGTGCCAGAGATCAATATGGACAAGATGAGGCAGTTCCTGCTGGGCCTGCCGCGTAGAAACAAGAGGATGCTGCAAGTTGTCACGGACATCGTCCTGGTCTGGGTAGCGCTGTGGATGGCGTTCATCGTCAGGCTGGGCATCGACGAGATGGTCAATCCGTTCAAGGTCCACCTGTGGTTGTTCATCTGTGCACCGCTTGTCGCCATTCCTCTGTTCGTTCGGTTCGGAATGTATCGCGCCGTGATGCGCTATTTCGGCAATGACGCGCTTATCGCAATCATCAAGGCTGTCAGTCTGTCCTCGCTGGTTCTGGCACTCGTCGTCTACTGGTACAGCAATCACCAGGTCGTTGTGCCACGTTCGATCATTTTCAATTACTGGTGGTTGAGCCTTGTCATCATTGGCGGCCTGCGCTTGTGCATGCGCCAGTATTTCATGGGGGACTGGTTCACCGCGGCGCAACATGTGCCCTTTACCAACCGCGATGACGGTCTGACCAAAGTGGCTGTTTACGGAGCCGGCGTGGCGGGCAATCAGTTGGTCGCGGCACTGCGCATGGGGCGGGTCCTGCGCCCCGTGGCTTTCATTGACGATGATCCTGGCATTTCCGATAGATCGATCTCAGGCCTGCAGGTCTATAAACCCAAACATATCCAGCAAATGATCGACGTGACCGGCGCTCAGGAAATCCTGCTCGCACTGCCGTCGTCGACCCGCGCGCGCCGGCGGGAGATACTCGATCTGCTGGAAGGTTTTCCTCTGCATGTACGCAGTGTGCCCAACTTCACGGATCTGGCCAGCGGGCGGGTAAGAGTCGAAGACATTCAGGAAGTCGACATCGCCGACCTGCTGGGGCGAGACGCGGTGCCTGCGCAGCCCGATCTGCTGGAACGCTGTATCACCGGCAAAACGGTGATGGTGACCGGAGCGGGTGGCTCCATCGGTTCGGAGCTCTGCCGGCAGATTTTTTTACTGCAGCCGACCACACTTATCCTGTTCGAACACAGTGAGTTCAATCTGTACAGCATCTTGCGTGAACTGGAAGAGCGCGGGTGTCGTGAATCGGTCCAGGTCAGGTTGTTGCCCATCCTCGGTTCGATACGTCATCAGGACAAGCTGCTGGATGTGATGAAAACCTGGAAAGTTGATACGGTTTACCACGCGGCGGCTTATAAGCACGTGCCGATGGTTGAACACAATATCGCCGAAGGCGTGCTCAACAATGTGATCGGCACGCTCAACACTGCACAGGCGGCCTTGCAGTCGGGCGTGTCGAACTTCGTGCTTATTTCCACCGATAAGGCGGTGCGTCCGACCAATGTCATGGGCAGTACCAAGCGGTTGGCCGAATTGACCTTGCAGGCACTGAGTCGGGAGGTCGCGCCGGTCTTGTTTGGCGACAAGTCCAATGTTTCCAGGGTCAACAAGACGCGTTTTACCATGGTGCGCTTTGGCAATGTGCTGGGCTCCTCCGGATCGGTCATTCCGCTGTTTCACAGCCAGATAAAGTCTGGCGGCCCACTCACGGTGACCCATCCGAAAATCACACGTTATTTCATGACCATTCCAGAAGCTGCTCAACTGGTGATCCAGGCAGGTTCGATGGGGCAGGGCGGCGACGTGTTCGTGCTGGACATGGGGGAGCCGGTAAAAATAGTGGAACTGGCGGAGAAAATGATTCATCTGTCCGGTTTGAGCATTCGTTCCGAACGAAATCCGCAGGGCGATATTTCCATCGAGTTCACGGGTTTGCGCCCTGGTGAAAAGCTGTACGAGGAGCTGCTGATCGGCGATAACGTCGCGTCCACGCCGCATCCGATGATCATGACAGCCAATGAAGACCATTTGCCGTGGGATGTGTTGAAGGTCAGGCTAAGCGAGCTGCTCGCCGCCGTTGAAAGTGACGACTACGCCCGCGTTCGTCAGCTCCTGCGCGAGACTGTCAGCGGCTACACACCAGACGGCGAGATAGTCGACTGGATCTATCAGCAGCGCCGCCTGGAAACCTGATTGTTTCACATCCTGTAACGCTCGCATTTTTGACATCCCCCCGCCATGACCTACGTTTGAAGAGCAGCTTCGGAAAAGCTGCTTTCTCAAACGATGATGGAGCGTCACTTATGCGTACCGGTTATTTCTATTCCTTGATTTTCGCTTTCCTGACCAGCGCCTCGATTGCCGCGATTGCGGCACCTGTCTCGCCCTCGGAGGGCGCCACTGCGCCTGTGGTGATGGATGCCGCGAAGTCTGCGCAAAGTGCGAAGATTGACCTCAATGACGCCGATGCGGCAACACTGCAGAAAGAACTGGCAGGCGTTGGCGAAGCCAAAGCACAGGCAATTGTTGCGTATCGTGAAACAAACGGACCGTTCTCCTCGGTTGACGAGTTGCTCGAGGTCAAGGGGATTGGCAAGGCGATTCTGGATCGCAATCGCGACAGGCTGGAAGTCAACTAAGCTGAATGTTCAACGCCAGGAGGCCGGTCATTGACCGGCCTTTTTTGATTTTGTGCGGTGACGAGCTGATGGGCTC
>NZ_JBUDGD010000061.1:0-29821 GCF_055484735.1 Pseudomonas sp. 15C
GCGGTGTGTCATTCAGCATAAGTGTTGCCTGACACACCGCTATCGCGAGCAGGCTCACTTCTGCATGAGCTGAGCGTTTTTTCTGAGTAAAACCTGAACCATTCTCAAATACATACTTGGTCCAGCGATATTATTAAAGGCCAACTAATCGTTGGCGTCTTTTTCACAAAAAATTGATGGTTGCCTGCCTAAAGTTTGCATGCACTTGGTTAATGAATTTTTCATAAATGAAAAATTCGTTATCAGCCAAGGCTCTTCTTTTCAGGAACAGCCCTTTCTATGTTCAAGTCAAAAGCCGTGCGCCCGGAATGGGTGACGTTGATCGCCAGTGCCTTTCTTCTGATCGGTTTCAATCTGGTGCTCTGGCAGCACCTGTTCGCGATCACCGGTGGCGATGGCCGGGGCATCGCCATGCGTGTGGCTTTTGCTGTGATGATCCTGGCGGCATTCAATCTGGTGTTGACGGTATTTGCCTTTCGCCCGCTGCTCAAGCCTGTGCTGGTCGTGCTGTTTTTAACCAGTGCCGGTGTGGCTTACTTCATGAACCAGTATGGCGTGATGATGGACGCCGGCATGTTTCGAAACTTTGCCGAAACCAATGTCACGGAAGTGCGCGATCTGCTGTCGTTGAAGTTGTTTGCTTTTATTCTATTGCTCGGTGTCTTGCCTTCATGGTTGTTGTGGAAAGTGCCGGTTGATTATCGTCGCTGGCATCGCGAAGTCTTCAGTAAAGTTGTGGTGAGTGTTGCCAGTGCGGCGGTTATTGGCGGGGTGGCATTGGCCAACTATCAAGGCTTGTCCTCGCTGTTTCGCAATCATCATGAAATTCGCTTGATGCTGGTGCCGAGCAACTTTATCGGCGCTTCTGCTGGTTACTTGCGTGAACAAGTAGCTTCCGCACAGCAGCCGTTCATCAAAATCGGCGAAGACGCCCAGCGCAATCCGGACATCAAGTTGCAACCGCGTAAATCCCTGACCGTGCTGGTGGTCGGCGAAAGCGCCCGTGCGGAAAACTTCGGCATTCTCGGTTACCCCCGCGACACCACCCCGACACTCGACAAGGAAGCCGGGCTGATCGCTTTTACCGATGTACATTCCTGTGGCACGGAAACCGCCGTGTCGGTGCCGTGCATGTTCTCCAACATGGGCCGCAAGAACTACGGCGCGAGCAAGGCGAAGAATGAAGAAGGTCTGCTCGATGTGCTCAAGCGTGCCGGCATTGACGTGATCTGGCGCGATAACCAGTCGGGCTGCAAAGGTACTTGTGATCGCGTCACGGTGCAGGATGTGAGTAATCTGAAAGATCCGGCGTTATGCGCCAACAGCGAATGCCGCGACGAAATTCTCCTGCAAGGCCTGCAGAGCTTTATCGATCATCTGGACAAGGACACCGTGCTGGTATTGCACCAGATGGGCAGCCACGGCCCGGAATACTTCAAGCGCTATCCGAAGGAGTACGAGCACTTCACCCCGGTCTGCGAAAGTAACGCGCTGAACAATTGCAGCCGCGAAAGTATCGTCAATGGCTACGACAACACGCTGGTTTACACCGACCATGTGCTGTCGAGCCTGATCGATGTATTGCGCAGCAATCAGGACAAAGTCGATACCGCGATGTTGTATCTGTCCGATCACGGCGAGTCGCTGGGCGAGTACAACCTGTTCCTGCACGGCACGCCTTACATGCTGGCGCCGGAACAACAGAAACATGTGGCGATGCTGGCGTGGTTCTCCGACAGTTATCAAAAAGCCTACTCGGTCGATACACACTGCCTGCAAATGAGCCGCGACAAACCGCTGAGCCAGGACAATCTGTTCCACTCGATGCTCGGCCTGCTGGAAGTCAAAAGCAGCGTTTATCAGGCCGATCTGGACTTGTTTGCCGGTTGCCGTGGTGCGGTGATCGACGGCGTGCTGGCCAAGGATTGAAAAATCTCGGGCCCGCCCCGCTGACGCGACGGGCCTGTCTGTTTCCTCTGTCAGACTATTCTTTCTATCTCGCAGGACATTTCGTTACAGCTGTTACCCTTCCCAGGCGCGTAAATCGCCGGTGGCGATATATACTGCGCGCCATTCTTCAAGGGAGAGCCGTGTGGCTATCGATATTCACTGGATTCGCGACAACGAAAGCCTCGCGCAGTTTTGCGCCGAGTGGCAGCAACTGCCGTTCGTTGCCCTCGACACCGAATTCATGCGGGTCGACACCTTCTATCCGATTGCCGGCCTGTTGCAGGTGGGCGACGGCAAACGCGCCTACCTGATCGATCCGCTGACCATCAATGCCTGGCAACCGCTGGCGGCGTTGCTCGAAAACCCGGCGGTGCTGAAAGTGCTTCACGCCTGCAGCGAAGACCTCGAAGTGCTGTTGCGTCTGACCGGCAGCCTGCCAGCGCCGCTGTTCGACACCCAGTTGGCTGCCGCGTACCTGAACCTCGGTTTCTCGATGGGTTACTCGCGGCTGGTGCAGTCAGTGCTCGGCATCGACCTGCCCAAAGGCGAGACCCGTTCCGACTGGTTGCAACGTCCGCTGTCCGAGACGCAGATCAGCTACGCCGCCGAAGATGCCGTGCATCTGGCCGAAGTATTTGTCGAACTGCAGCCCAGGCTGTCCGCCGACAAGTTCGCCTGGGTGCTGGAAGATGGCGCCGAACTGGTCGCCAACCTGCGCCGCGAAACCGATCCGTACGAGGTTTACCGCGAGGCCAAGCTGGCGTGGAAACTGTCCCGTGCGCAACTGGCCGTGCTGCGTGAACTGTGTGCCTGGCGCGAGCGTGAGGCGCGAGCCCGCGACCTGCCGCGCAACCGCATCATTCGCGAGCATTCGCTGTGGCCGCTGGCCCGCACGCAACCGGACAATCTCGCCGCGCTGGGCAAGATCGAAGACATGCACCCGCGTACCGTGCGTCAGGACGGCCAGTTTCTGCTTGATCTGATCAAGCGCTCTGGCAGTGTGGGGCCTGATCAATGGCCGCCCGCCGTGCCGGAGCCGTTGCCGATCGAAGCCGCTGCGCTGATCAAACGCCTGCGCGCACTGGGGCAGGCGGAGGCCGAGCGTCTGGATATCGCGCCGGAACTGATGCTGCGCAAGAAAACCCTCGAAGCGCTGGTCAAAAGCGGCTTCCCCGAGGGGCCATACCAATTGCCCGAGTCGTTGCGTGGCTGGCGCCGCGAACTCATGGGCCAGAAGCTGCTCGACAGCCTGGCCACCGCCGGAGAACAGCCTTGAAACGTATCTGCTCCATCTACCAAAGTTCCAAGCGCAGCGGCATGTACCTTTACGTGCTCAAAAGCGATGCGCTCGAGCGCGTGCCGGAAGCGCTGATGCTGGCGTTCGGCAAAGCCAAACACTCCTTCGATCTGGTGCTGTCGCCTGCGCGCAAACTGGCCAGCGAAGACATCACCGTGGTTCTGGAAAACCTCGACAAGCAGGGCTATCACTTGCAGATGCCGCCAGCCGAGGACGAGTATATCGAGCACTTGCCCGAAGAGCTGCTGCGCCGCAACGACCCGGTCTGATCGGCGGGGCTCTGTTCTGAGCCTCGATCCACCCTGGAACTGTTTTTACCGCGATGGCCGCCGGAATCCGGCGACCGTCTGCACGGCTTGCGAAAGGTTTGAAAATGCGCGTTCTGATTGCTGAACACGACCACGCGATATACGCCCGGCTGCTGCGTCAGGCAGCGCCGGAGCTGGAAGTACTGACCAGCGGCGACTCCGCCGAACTGGCGCGGCAGGCCGCCGATTGCCCGGTCTGGCTGGGCCAGCCCGATCTGCTGGCGACGCTGTTGCGCCAAGGGCATCAGCCACAATGGCTGCAATCGACCTGGGCCGGGATCACGCCGTTGCTCGCCGACGGCTTGCGCCGCGATTATCGCCTGACCCGTGCGGTGGGGATTTTCGGTCAGGTGATGGCTGAATACGTGCTGACCTACATCCTCGGCCATGAGCGCGAAGTGCTGGCGCGTCTGGTCAGCCAGGTCGAGCGCAAGTGGGACAACCGCAGTGGCCAGAGCCTGGTCGGGCGCAAGGTGCTGATCGTCGGCACCGGGGATATCGGCCAGAGCGTGGCGCAGTTTCTGTTGCCGTTCGGCATCGAGTTGTACGGCATCGCCAGCAGCGCCCGTGAGCAGGCGCCGTTTGTCGAAGTCGGCTCGATGGCTGACCTGCCGCGCCTGGTGGGGGAGGTCGACTACGTGGTCAATCTGCTGCCAAACACCGAGCACACCCACGATATCTACGATGCGGCGCTGTTCGAGCAATTCAAACCGACCGGGTTATTCATCAACGCCGGGCGGGGTGTTGCGGTGGTCGATGCCGATCTGGTCGAAGCCCTGAAGGAAGGGCATCTGGCCGGGGCAGTGATCGATGTCTGCCGCCAGGAACCATTGCCGCAGCGCCACCCGTTCTGGACGGCGTGGGGTTTGTTGCTGACCGGGCACAGCTCGGCGCCGACTTCACCGGCGTTGATGGTGCAACTGTTTGTCGACAACCTGAAGGCCTATCAGGCGGGTGAGGCATTGCGCGGCGAAGTGGATTTCGACCGCGGTTATTGACTCGCCGCTTGCCGGAAGATGCACAACACCTGTGGGAGCCAGCCTGCTGGCGATTGCGCAGTGTCAAACAACAACAATGTTGCCTGACAGGCCGCTTTCGCCAGCAGGCTGGCTCCCACAATGGTTTGTGGTGCGGCTCATAGGCGACGACCAGGATTTACCGACAGTCGCCAGCGCTTGGCCGACAGCCCCGCCGGCACTAGACTGGCGGCCTTTTCACCACCTGATGTTGATGCTTGAGCCATGGCCGCGATAGTCGAACCGTTCTGGAAACGCAAAACCCTCGATCAGCTCGATCACGAGGAGTGGGAATCGCTGTGCGACGGCTGCGGTCTGTGTTGCCTGCAGAAACTCGAAGATGAAGAAGACAACAGCGTCTATTACACGCGCATCGCCTGCAAACTGCTGGATCTGAAAACCTGTCAGTGCAGCGATTATCCGAACCGCATCCAGTTCGTCCCCGACTGCATTCAGCTCACACCGGGTCAGGCCGAAGAATTCAAATGGCTGCCGCCGACCTGTGGCTATCGTCTGGTCAGCGAGGGCAAGGACCTGCCGTTGTGGCATCACCTGGTGTGTGGCGACCGCGACGCGGTGCACCACGAGCGAATTTCCCAGTCCGGGCGCATGCTGGCCGAGGGCAGCGTGCCGGAGGACGACTGGGAAGATCACCTGATCTTTCGCGCGGGTTGAGCCAGCAATCGGATCAGGCTTGGCGCTGACCTGCGCCTGTCAGACCGCTATCGCCAGCAGGCTGGCTCCCACACGTTTCGTGTCGTACATTCGGCTTGAGTACAATCCACAACCCCTGTGGGAGCTGGCCTGCCAGCGATGGGGCCGGCAGAAGCGCTAAAGGTTCTGGATCAAACCGCAGCTTTCGGCGACTTCAGCGAATCATTGCCGGTCACGGTGGCAGTTTCAGTCGCCACTTCGGCATTGGTTTTCAGCTTGTTCAGTTCTTCCCCGGCGCGCTCGATCTTCGCCCGCACGTTGTTCATGTCCTGACGACTTTTCTCCAGCAGGCTCTTCGCCGAGCAGTGCCCGGTAATCCCGCGGGCCATGGCCATGCCGCCCAACGCGACCTGAATCAGGCCGAACACACCCCCGCGGCGCAGCCCTTTGCCGACCATCAGCACGCCGCCGGTCAACGAGCCAATGCGCTCCCAGCCGTGGACGTTCTGGTTGGAATGAGATTGAAACGGGGTCGATTCGACGCGCTTGAGCTCGGACATGATGGTTCTCCAGGCAATCAATGATGGATAAACAAGCTGACTGCCGCGGCGACCAGCTTGTTCCATCGAATGTGCGACGCTTCAGCGGAATTTCGGTCCGGAGCGAGTGTTCAGGCCTTTGGCCATGCGGTCGTACAACACGACGTTGACCGTGGCGGCAAGGTTCATGCAGCCGGTGGTCGGGATGTACACGACGTCTTCACACCAGTCGCGGATCTCTTTGTCCAGCGAGCCGTCTTCGGGGCCAAAGATATACAGCGCGCGATCCGGGTGGGTGTATTCCGGCAGCGGGCGGGCGCCCTCGACCAGTTCCACGGCGACGGGTACACAGTTGAGCGGGAGGATCTTTTTCAGATCATCGATGCCGATCAGCGGAATGTCGTAGTGCACGCGTTTGGTGTCGGTGACGAAGTCAGCGGCGCGTTCATAGCGCTTGCCGGTGTAGAACACCGACGCCACGCCATAGCAGCCGGCGGCGCGCATCACCGAACCGACGTTCTCGGGTGATTTGGGGTTATACAAACCAATGCAGCTGTACCGTTTGTCTGCCACGAGCGGGGTGCCTTCGGGAAAAAGAGCGCGATTATACGGGGATTGGGGGAGGGCGGGCAGATTCAAGATCTGCGGTGTTTGGCCCGGCCTCATCGCTGGCAAGCCAGCTCCCACAGGTTTTCCGGGATACACACAAAATTTGTGAACGATCCTGATCACTGTGGGAGCTGGCTTGCCAGCGATGAGGCCAGTTCAGGCGATGAAGATCGTTAGTCTTCTTTTTTCATCAGCCCGGCCAGTGCGGCAAACGGGTTATGCGTGGCCTTGGCGATTTTCGGCGTGCTCAGCGAGCCTTCGCCGAAATACTGCTGATCGGTATAACGCGAGTGCTCGTTGTCGTGGCAGTACAGGCACAGCAGCTCCCAGTTCGAGCCATCCTGGGGGTTGTTGTCGTGGTTGTGGTCGCGGTGGTGCACGGTGAGTTCGCTCAGGCGCTTGCCGGAGAACTCACGGGCGCAGCGGCCGCAGACGTGCGGGTACATCTTCAGGGCTTTGTCGCGGTAGCCCATTTCCTTGTCGCGCTGGTTGTCGGCGAGGATGCGGTCCAGCTTCGACGTATTGGTGGGGGTGGACGAACTCATGGGTTCACCTTTGTAGAAAGACAAATGACGGTTATGCGCAGAGTTTAGCTCAGCCCTTGAGCTTCTCGGCAATCCAGATCGTGTGGCGGGTGCCCTTGTTGCCGTGGGCGAAGACCTGGACTTCCTCGGCCTTGAAGCCGGCCTTTTTCAATTTGTCGGAGAATTGCCGGTCAGCGCTGGCCGACCACACCGCGAGCACGCCCTTGGGGCGCAAGGCCTTGGCGCAGGCATTCAGCCCGGCGGCGGAGTACAGCCAGCTGTTGGCCTTCTGGGTCAGGCCTTCGGGGCCGTTGTCGACGTCGAGCATGATCGCGTCAAAGCCGTTGGGTTCGCTCTGCAGCACATTGGCCACGTCTTCCTGACGGATCACCGTGCGCGGATCGAGCAACGGCCGACCGGACTTTTCACCCAGCGGGCCGCGATTCCACTCGACCACGCCAGGCACCAGCTCGGCGACCACCACCTCGGCGCTTTTGCCCAGATGCTTGAGCGCCGAAGCCAAAGTGAAACCCATGCCGAGGCCGCCAATCAGCACCCGCGAATCCGGCCGTCCGGCGACCTTGCGGCAGGGAATCTCGGCCAGCGCATCCTCGGAACCGTGCATGCGCGTGTTCATCAATTGCCCGCCGTCGCCGCCCTGGATCTTGATGACGAAGTCCTCGCCATACTCGAACAGGCACAGGGCACCGCCGCTTTCAGGGATCGGGGTGGTGTCGAGCAGAACGAAACGTTTCATGGAAATCTCTACAGGGGGGAAGGCAAGCAGGCTTGTTGGGAGTAGCCTGAGCACAGACTAGAGGCCAAACGGAGCCCTTGATGAAGCGCACCATTCTAACGGTCATTGCCCTGGCCGCGCTCGCGATTACTGCGGCGCAGGCGCAGCAGGCGATTCCGGTCAGCCCGACGCCGCAACCCGGTTCGCCCGGTACTGCGACACCAACGCCGTATCCGCAGATTACACCGATCACTTTGCCCAAATCCGGCGCCGGCAGTGGCAGCCCGCCGCTGGTGCCGATCGAAATGCCTGGCCCGCCAAGCAAGGATCAACCGGTGCCGGGCATCGATCCGAGCGGCACCAAGGCCAAATCCCCCGGCGGTTAAACCTGCTGCGCCGCCAGTTGACCGTCGGCCATGCGCAGGCGTTTCGACAGCGAGACGGCGAGGGCGCGGATGATCTTCGCGGCGATCTTCGGGGCGTCGTTGAGCATTTTTTCCAGCGAATCCTTGCCCAGGTTCAGCAACTGGCAGTTGCTCGCAGCAATGCAGGTGGCCGAGCGCCGCTCACCGTCGAGCACGGCCATTTCGCCGAACGCCCGGCCGCTGCGCAGCGTGGCCATGGTGATGACCTGGCCATCAGCGCCGGTTTTCTGCACTGCCACCTGGCCGGTGTGAATGATGCACATGAAGCTGCCGGCATCGCCCTCGTGAAAGATCGCTTCGCCTTGCGCCACGGTGCTGATGCTGAAGTAGCCGGACGCGGCGGCAAAGTCGGCCAGTTGCAATTGGTCGAACAGGCCGCAGTCCATCAGCCAGTCGCGGATTTCATTGTTCAGTAAGGTCGGTTCTGACATGTCGTCACGGTCTTTTTGTTTTCACATTTTCAGGCGTTACACGATCCCCTTGTAGGAGTGAGCCTGCTCGCGATAGCGGTGTGCCATTCAAATTACAGGTGACTGACACACCGCTATCGCGAGCAGGCTCACTCCTGCATGGGTTTTGTGGAAGGCTCGGGTCTGGAGTTAAGACCCAAGCGCCCCACAGAGTTCCTCAGGCGAGGCCCAAAACCTTGAATACAAACGCATATTCGAGCGCTACGTCACGTAATCCCTGATAACGCCCGCTCATCCCGCCATGCCCGGCGCCCAGTTCGGTCTTGAGCAGCAGCGGATTGTTATCGGTCCTGGTCGCGCGCAATTTCGCCACCCACTTGGCCGCTTCCCAATATTGCACGCGGCTGTCGTTGTAGCCGGCGATCACCAGCAGCGGCGGATAAGCCTGCGCGGTGACGTTTTCGTAAGGCGCGTAGGCCTTGATCCGATCATAGACGTCCGGTTCTTCCGGGTTGCCCCACTCGTCGTATTCGGTGACGGTCAGCGGCAGTTCCGGGTCGAGCATGGTGTTGAGCACGTCGACGAACGGCACCTCGGCAATCGCCACGCCGAACAGGTCGGGACGCTGGTTGAGCACCGCGCCGATCAGCAAGCCACCGGCGCTGCCGCCGCTGATTGCGAGTTTTTCTGCGGTGGTGATGCCGTTGAGAATCAGAAACTCGGCGCAGGCGATGAAATCGCTGAAGGTGTTGTGCTTGTGTTCCTGTTTGCCGGCGCGATACCAGGCCTCGCCCAGTTCGCCGCCGCCACGCACGTGGGCGATGGCGAAGGCCATGCCGCGATCGAGCAGGCTCAGACGCGCGTGGGAAAACCACGGATCCAGACTGGAACCGTAAGCGCCGTAACCATAGAGATACAGCGGCACCGGTTTGCCGAGCATTTCGCGCTTCATCACCAGGCTGATCGGCACTTGCGTACCGTCCGGCGCGGTCGCCCACAGACGCTGGCTGACGTAGGCGTCGGCATCGAACGGGCCAAGCACCGGCGTTTCCTTGAGCACCGTTTGTTCGCCCGTGGCGAGGAGCAACTGACGCACCTGCGCCGGGCGGTTCAACGCTTCGTAACGCAGACGAATGCGGTCGCTGACGAATTCCAGGCTGTTTTGCACATAAAGGCTGTAGGCCGCGTCCGGCAATTGCACGCGATACGGTGCCAGACCGTGCGGGTGCACTTCGATGATCGGCAAGCCACCTTCGCGCAGGCTCAGGGTCATGGCTTGGGCATTGAGGCTGACGCCGTCGAGCATCACCTCGTCGTTGTGCGGAATCAGGTTCTGCCAGTCCGCCTCGCTCGGCACCTCGCCAGTGTCCGGGGCCTGATACAGCGCATAGTTGATGCCGTCGCGGTTGCTGCGGATGAACCAGGTCCAGACCCCATCGAGCATGCCGTGGTCGACGTCGTATTCATGGTCCTCGACTCGCGGCGCCAGGCAGGTGAACGGCAGGTGCGGCTGGTTGGCGTCCAGCGCCCAGACTTCACTGGTGGTCTTGCTGCCCAGCGACAGCAGCAACTGCTGCTCAGAACTTGCGCGATAGCAATGCAGGAAAAAGCGCCCGTCCGGCTCGTGAAACACTTCTTCCGCTGCGGTGCCGTCGAGGCGATAACGGAACAGTTTGTGTGGGCGATGGGTATCGTCGAGCACGCCGAAAAACAGGGTCAGGCTGTCGTTGGCCCAGGTCATGCTGCCGTCGCAGTCGGCAAATTCCAGCTCGCTGACCCGGTCGCTGGACAGCTCTTTGACGAACAGTGTGTAAATCTCATCGCCCGAGGCATCGACGCTGTAGGCCAGACGCTGATGGTCGGGGCTGATGCTGAACGCGCCCAGCGAAAAAAATCCGCCGTTGGCCAAGGCATTCGGGTCGAGCAGTAATTGTTCGCGGCTTTCATCGAGGGTCAGGCTGTCGTCGGCCGGACGCGGGCAGCGATAGTGCCGGGCGTATTCGTCACCTGCGGTAGTGCGCGTGTAATACAGGTACGGGCCCCACGGCGACGGCAACGACAGGTCGGTTTCGAGGATCCGGCCCTTGATCTCGTTGAACAGGGTTTCGCGCAGCTCGGCCTGATCGGCGGTTTGCGCTTCCTGGTAAGCGTTTTCGGCCTTGAGGTAATCGAGCACCGCGTCGGTGTCGCGCTCCTGCAGCCAGGCATACGGGTCGGCGCCGGGCGCCCGGTGGGCGATCGGTGCAGTGATGACATTGGCGGATTCGGGCATGGAAGGCTCTCGGACAATTCGGAATAAGGGTTTTCGCGGGTCTTGAAAGCGCCGCAAAACCCTGTAGGAGTGAGCCTGCTCGAGATAGCGGTGTGTCATTCAAATCAATTCTGACTGAGATACCGCTATCGCGAGCAGGCTCACTCCTACAGGGTGTGTGTCTATTGGGACAAGCCGCATGGGCGAAAAGTCGTTACTATAAGCGCCTCTTTGCCTGCCTTGCCATGGACACCATGACCGAGAACGACTATCTGATCGCCTGGGGCCTCTACGCCTTTGCCGCCGTAGGCTGCCTGTTGGTATGGATGCGCCTGACCACCTGGATGTGGCGCTGGTTGCGCGAGCCGCTGCGTGTGCTGATGGCGGTGTTGCTGTTCAGCCCGACCATTGTCGATCCGGTGAAAGCCAAGGTCGCGCCGGCCATCGCCATTACCGCCCTGGACCTGCTGTTCAAGGTCGGCAACAACGCCTGGCGGGCGGTGTCCGACCTGTTCATGTACGGCATGATCGCGCTCGGTGTCTATCTGGTGTTCGTGCTGATTCGGTTACCCATCGAACGTGCCTCCAAAGCACGCCGCGAGCAGTCTGAAGCGGCCAAGGCTGCGGCGCGCGCCGATGACCGCGACGACGATCAGCCATTCGGCGGTGCCGGTGACGACCGTTACGGCCGCCCGCCCGTGCCGAACACTCCGCAGCGCATGCGGGTCGAGCCGCGTCTGTAATCCGAGAGTCCGCACATGTGTGAATTATTGGGCATGAGTGCCAACGTGCCGACCGACATCGTGTTCAGCTTCACCGGCCTGATGCAGCGCGGCGGTCGTACCGGCCCGCACCGCGACGGCTGGGGCATCGCCTTTTATGAAGGTCGCGGCTTGCGCCTGTTCCAGGACCCGGCCGCAAGCAGCGAGTCGGAAGTCGCCAACCTCGTGCAGCGCTACCCGATCAAGAGCGAAGTGGTCATCGGCCACATTCGTCAGGCCAACGTCGGCAAGGTCTGCCTGTCCAACACCCATCCGTTCGTTCGCGAGCTGTGGGGCCGCAATTGGTGCTTCGCCCACAACGGTCAGCTCGCCGAATTCACTCCGATCAAAAGTTTCTACCGCCCGGTCGGCGATACCGACAGCGAAGCGGCGTTCTGCGATCTGCTCAATCGCGTGCGGGCCGCGTTCCCGGAGCCGGTCGATATCGAAATGCTGTTGCCGGACCTGGTCGCAGCTTGTGCTGAATATCGCAGCAAAGGCGTGTTCAACTGCCTGCTCAGTGATGGCGACTGGCTGTTCTGCTATTGCTCGACCAAACTGGCGCAGATCACTCGGCGCGCACCGTTCGGCCCGGCGCGGCTCAAGGATGTCGATGTGATCGTCGACTTCCAGGCGGAAACCACGCCCAACGACGTGGTGACGGTGATCGCCACCGAACCGTTGACCGAAAATGAAACCTGGACCCGCTACGAACCGGGCCAATGGAGCCTGTGGCGACGCGGCGAATGCGTCAGCCAGGGCAAGACCGAATAAGGATTGCACCTCATGTTGCTCAGTTATGTACGGCTGGTGTTGTTTGCGGCGGGCCTGTTGATCGGTGTCCAGGTGCCGGGGTTCATCAACGATTACGCCCAGCGTGTCGAAGCACATCTGATCGAAGCGCAGACCGGTCTGCGTGGCTTCCAGGGCACCGCCGATCAGTTCTTCAAAGGTGACATGCAGGCACTGGTCGCGCATTACCGCGCCAGCGAAGACCCGATATTCCGCAGCGATGCCGACAGCCTGAACACCTTGCTCACCCGTCAGGTTGCGCTGGATAAACAGTTCCAGGCGATGCAAGGGCCGTGGTACATCCGCTTTCTGCAAGTGGTGCTGGCCGCCGATCCGGACATTCGCAAGGAAACCTGGAACGGCTACAGCTATCAGATTCTGCTGACCCCGGAGGCGATGATCTGGGGCATGAGTGGTGCGCTGCTGCTGTCGTTCGGCATCGAATGCCTGTTCCGCCTGATTGACTGGGTGGTGCTTGGCGGCCGACGCCTGCGCCAGAGCCGACCGATCGAAGACCGCGACGTGCGCGGCCTTTGATCGTTCCCACGCTCTGCGTGGGAATGCAGCCCGGGACGCTCTGCGTCCCTTTCAAGCCGAACGCGGTGCGTCCGTGGAGGTATTCCCACGCAGAGCGTGGGAACGATCATGACGTGAGATTTATGCAGTCCTTGCCCACCTTGCGCGCATAGTCCGCCAACACCTGCCGACACAACGTCACAATCTCCTCGACCCACTCAACCCCGATCCGCCACGACACCACCACCGGCAAATCCGGCGGTCGGTGATCAATATTCAACAGGATCAAATCCCCCCGCGCCAACTCTTCGGCCACCAACACCGGTGGCAGCACACCGATACCAAATCCGTCGCGCAACAGTCGCGTGATCGCCGACACCGAATTCACACAGTTCAGGCGTGGCGCCAACACACCATTGGCCTGCATCAACGCCAGCAAGTCCTGATGCGGCCGCGAGTTCTTCGAATAAGTGATGATGCGTTCCTGCGCCAGTTCGGCGAGGTCGGCGTAGTCGCGGTGGTAGATCGACTGGCGGGCGACTATCCAGCCCAGCGGATGGCTGGCCAGTTCCAGACTGCGCACGCTTTCGTGGCGGATCAGATCAGTCTGCAGAATGATGTCGAGAAAGCCTTTTTGCAGTTGATCGCAGAGGTTCAGCGCCGTATCCGCGACCAATTCGATTTCTACCCGTGGATACAGATCGGTCATCTGCGCCACCAACGGGCTGAGCCAGGTGTGGATCACCGTGTCCATCACACCGATGCGCACCCGGCCGATCTTGCTCGAGCGGGTCTCGATCGACTGTTTCAGTGCCGCCATGGTGTCGAGCATCTGCTCAGCATAGTCGAGCACTTTCAGGCCTTCGGGCGTCAGGCTCACGCCGCGCGAATCACGCAAAAACAGCTTCACCCCTAGCTCGCCTTCGAGCACCGCGATGCGGCTGGAGATCGACGCCTGCGTGGTGAACAGCTTGTCGGCGGTCAGGCGAAAACTCTTCAGTCGGGCGACCCAGACAAAGGTTTCGAGAAACTTCAGGTTCATGGGCAAGGCTCGGGTGACAATTTTTTCTTATGCCTAAGGCGGGTTTTTATTCGTTGGACGCACAAGCGCCGTGCGGCGAAAAATCGGCGCATGCGGTTCCCACGATAGGCCTCGTCGGAGCTTCGAACAAGACCAATAAAAACCTGCGGAGATTTGCCATGAGTGCTCCCGACACCCTCCCTTTATCCACGCCTGCGGCACGTCCGGGGCCGTTTGACTGGTATCGCAATATCAACCAGCAGGAGCGCCGCACCTTCTGGAGCTGCAAGATCGGCTATGGCCTCGATGGCATGGACACGCAGATGCTCAGTTTCGTCGTGCCGACCCTGATCGCGATGTGGGGCATCAGCACCGGCGAAGCGGGGCTGATTCACACCAGCACCTTGATCGCCTCGGCCATTGGCGGCTGGGTCGCCGGTATTCTCTCCGACCGCATCGGCCGAGTGCGCACCTTGCAACTGACGGTGTTGTGGTTCGCCTTCTTCACTTTTCTTTGTGGCTTCGCGCAAAACTACGAACAGTTGTTGATCGCGCGCACCTTGATGGGCTTCGGTTTCGGCGGCGAATGGACCGCGGGCGCGGTGCTGATCGGCGAGGTGATCCGCGCCAAAGACCGCGGCAAGGCGGTGGGCATGGTGCAGTCCGGCTGGGCATTGGGCTGGGGCCTGACGGCGATTCTCTATGCCGTGCTGTTTTCGCTGTTGCCACCGGAAGACGCCTGGCGCGCACTGTTCATCCTCGGCATCGTGCCGGCGGTTTTCGTGATTTTCGTGCGGCGTCTGGTGAAAGATCCGGAGATCTACCGCGAGGCCAAAGCGGCGCAAACGCCGGACAATCCGGCGAAGTTCTACGAGATTTTCGCCCCGGGCATGCTGTTCACCACGTTCCGCGCTTCGTTGCTGACCACCGGCGCCCTCGGCGGTTACTACGCGATTACCTCTTGGCTGCCGACCTTTTTGAAAAACGAGCGCGGCTTGAGCGTGTTAGGTACGGGCGGCTATCTGGCGATGGTGATTGTCGGTTCTTACGTCGGCTATGTGATCAGCGCCTATCTGACCGACCTGCTGGGGCGCAAAAAGAATTTCATCCTGTTCGCGGTCGGCTCGTTCACCATCGTTCTGCTTTATACGCAGATGCCAGTGAGCAACGGGGTAATGCTTTGGCTGGGCTTTCCACTGGGCTTTTTCGCTTCAGGGATTTTCAGCGGTATGGGTGCGTTTCTCACTGAACTGTTTCCTACCCGTATTCGCGGATCCGGGCAGGGCTTCTGCTACAACATTGGCCGCGCATTGGCGGCACTGTTTCCGCTGTTGATCGGCCTGCTCAGCCAGAAGGTGCCGTTGAGCGTAGGTATTGGTGCGTTCGCGGCGGTGTCGTATGGCGTGGTGATAATCGCCGCGCTGAGCCTGCCGGAAACCCGTGGCAAGCAACTCGACGCGCAGTAACTGATAACCTGCCAGGCAAAGTCCTACAGATAAAAAGATCAGCACCTACAGGAGTGTTCACCGTGAACCGCCTGCTTTTGAATTGCGACATTGGCGAGAGCTTCGGTAGCTGGACCATGGGTCTGGACGCCGAGGTCATGCCTTTCATCGATTGCGCCAACGTGGCCTGCGGCTTTCACGCCGGCGATCCGGGCATCATGCGCAAAACGGTCAGCCTGGCCTTGAGCCATGGTGTGCAGATCGGTGCGCATCCGGCCTATCAGGATCTTGTGGGCTTCGGCCGGCGCTCCATGGCCTATTCCGCAGAAGATCTGCAGGACATCCTGCATTACCAGATCGGCGCTCTCGACGGCATTTGCCAGGCGCAGGGCGCGCGGGTCAGTTACGTCAAGCCCCACGGCGCGATGTACAACGACATGATGGCCAACCCGGCGCAGTTGCGCGCAGTGATTCAGGCGATAGCGGCCTATGATCGCAGCCTGCCGTTGATGCTGATGGCCACGCGTGGCAACGCAGCGGCGCAGCGGATCGGCGATGAATTCGGTGTGACCCTGTGGTTCGAAGCTTTTGCCGACCGAGCCTATGACAGCGCCGGCCGGCTGGTCTCGCGACAACTGCCGGGCGCGGTGCACCACGATGGCGAAACAATTGTCGCGCAAGCGCTGACCATTGCCCGTGGCGACAACCTCACCGCCAGCGACGGCAGTGCCTTGCGCCTGCACGCCAATACCCTTTGCGTACACGGGGACAACGCCAGTTCGGTGGCCGCCGTCCAGCGCATCCGTGAGGCCTTGAATCAGCTGAGTGCGCCATGAATCCCAGGGTTGAAGTGGTAGCACTGGATTGCCTGATGCTGCGTCTGTTTGATGAAATCGCCGAATCCAACATGTCGTGGATGCTCGCCGCCAGCGAGCGTTTGCGCGCAGTCTTCGCCGGGCATCTGATCGATCTGGTGCCGTCGTATACCACGCTGATGGTGCATTACGACCTGAGCGCATTGAGCCCGGCGCAAGCGCGCGAGTTGATCGCCGTAGCGCTGGTCGACCTGTCGCCGAATGCGCGCGCCGCTGGCCAATGCCATGTGCTGCCAGTCTGGTATGACTTGAGCGTTGGCCCGGAACTGCGTCTGCTTGCCGAGCGCAGTGGGCTGGCGGTGGAAGAAGTGATCCGCCGCCACAGCGCACGCGAGTATCAGGTGTTCGCGCTCGGCTTTGCACCGGGGTTTGCCTTTATGGGCCTGGTTGAAGAAGTGCTCGCCGCACCACGTTTGAATACCCCGCGCAAGAAAGTCGCGGCCGGCAGCGTCGGTATCGCCGAGCGCCAGACCGCCGCCTATCCGGTGGTATCTCCCGGTGGCTGGAACCTGATCGGGCGCACGCCGGCACGACTGTTCGACCGTGATCGCGATGGCTACAGCCTGATGCAACCCGGCGATACGGTGCGCTTCGAAGCGGTCAGCCATGCCGAATTCATCAACCTGGGCGGTGACGACACACCGTTGGAGGCGCTGGCATGAGCCGACTGACGATTAGTGCGAGCACGCCGCTGTGTCTGTTGCAGGACGCCGGGCGCTTTGGCGTGCGGCATCTGGGCGTGACGCAGGGTGGCGCGGCGGATTGGTGTTCGATGAGCTGGGCCAACTGGTTGCTGGGCAATGCGCTGGACGCCACGGTGGTTGAAATCACCCTCGGCGGCTTTGCTTTAGTGGCTGAGCAAACGTGTTGCCTGGCATTGGCGGGCGCGGATCTTGGCGCGCAGATCGACGGCCAGCCACTGGCGCCGTGGCGCAGTTTCAAATTGGATAAAGGGCAGACTTTACAGCTCACGCAACCTTTGCTCGGTGCCCGGGCTTATCTGGCAGCACCCGGCGGGTTTGTGGCGCCGAAAGTGCTCGGCAGCACTGCGACCGTGGTGCGTGAAGAACTCGGCGGTCTCGATGGCATGGGGTTGCCGCTGGCCAAGGGTGCGACGCTGGACTATCACGGGCCATCCCGGCCAATGCGTGAAGTGCCCCGCCAGCGTCAACCTGACCTGCGATCACATAAACCGCTGGATCTGGTGCTCGGCGCACAGATCGGCCAGTTCAGCGGGCAGAGTCTGTTCGATGTGTTCAACACGGTCTGGACCCTCGACACCCGCGCTGATCGCATGGGCATTCGTTTGCTCGGCAAGACCCTGGCGTACCAGGGCTTGCCGATGATTTCCGAGGGCATTCCGTTGGGAGCCGTGCAAGTGCCGCCAGACGGGCAACCGATCGTGTTGCTCAACGACCGGCAGACGATCGGCGGTTATCCACGCTTGGGCGCGTTGACGCCGCTGGCGCTGGCCCGGCTGGCGCAATACCTGCCGGGCGCCAATCTGCGATTCAGACCCGTATTGCAGGAAGATGCCTGGAAGACACACCAGAACTATCTCGGATCCTACTTGTAACGCGTGTGGTTCGTACCTGGAATCCAGACGCTTCCTTTCGGCCGAGTGCATCGTCCTACATCAGTTGTTGTGAGGCTATGAAACTATGGGGCTTCATCTCTCACAAGGAAGTTGCAGATGCGATATATGAAGTTGGGTTATCAGGTCAGGCTTGAAGGCGTCGCCAATGTCGAAAGCCGGATCGTTGAGTTCCATGACCGTGCCGAGGACAAGGTCGTCTACAAAGCGAGTATCAGCCGTTTTGGTCATGTGCAAAGACTGCAAAGTGACGAAGCCGATCGCGACGGACTGACTGCCTCGATCGAACGGTTTCTGGCCAAAACCTGTTCCGATATGCAACGCATGTTTGACAACCATCACCGCGCTGATCAAAACGGCAAGTCCATGGAACTGCTGGCTGAGGCCGGCAGCGTCCGGGTTGGTTTTTTTGCCGCAGACGGGAAGAAGCAGCACGAAATGCTGATTACACCGGAAACCCGCCAGGAAAAGTCCAAACGCCTGGAACGCGAAGCTCAACGCTGGAAGGAAGTGGTGCAGGAAGCCAAAAGGCGCGGTGTGCCCCCGCCGCCTGTTTGTAAAACCCTGGACCGGGGCTTCATGGACAGACTTTGCGAGGCCTATGTAAAACTGGGTTGGTAAGTCTGTGCCAGATAGGTAACGGGAAAGGCGACAGCCAGTGCGCTGATCGCCTTTTTTCGCGTCACTTCGACAAAAAACGCATGCCTTCCTCAAGCCCGCGCAGCGTCAGCGGATACATCTGATCCTCGATCAGATCGCGCACGATATTGGTCGACGAGGTATAGCCCCAGGTATCTTTCGGATACGGGTTGATCCAGATGAGTTTCTTGTACTTCTCCATGAAACGCTGCATCCAGACATAGCCCGGCTCTTCGTTCCAGTGCTCGACGCTGCCGCCGGCCTGGGTGATTTCATAAGGCGCCATGGCGGCGTCGCCGATGAAGATCACTTTGTAGTCGGCCCCGTACTTGTGCAGCAGATCCTGCGTCGAGGTGCGCTCGGAAGTACGGCGCATGTTGTTCTTCCACACCGATTCATAAATGAAGTTGTGGAAATAGAAATACTCCAGATGCTTGAACTCGGTCTTGCAGGCCGAGAACAATTCTTCGCAGATCTTTACATGGGCGTCCATCGAGCCGCCGATGTCGAACAGCAGCAACAGCTTGACGGTGTTGCGTCGCTCCGGCCGCATCTGGATATTCAGCAGGCCGGCGTCCTTGGCGGTGTGGTCGATGGTGCCATCAATGTCGAGTTCTTCCGCCGCACCCTGGCGAGCAAACTTGCGCAAGCGACGCAAGGCGACCTTGATGTTGCGCGTCCCCAGCTCCACCGAATCATCGAGGTTCTTGTATTCGCGCTGATCCCAGACCTTGACCGCTTTGCCCTGACGCTTGCCGGCATCGCCGACACGAATGCCTTCGGGGTTGAAACCACCGGAGCCGAACGGGCTGGTGCCACCGGTGCCGATCCATTTGTTGCCGCCGGCGTGGCGTTCCTTCTGTTCTTCCAGACGCTTCTTGAATTCTTCTATCAGTTTGTCCAGGCCGCCAAGGGACTGGATCTGCGCACGTTCTTCGTCAGTCAGCGAACGCTCGAATTCCTTGCGCAGCCAGTCTTCGGGAATCAGCGCCTGCAAGTGATCGTCGAGCTTTTCCAGACCATTGAAATAGGCGCCGAAGGCCCGGTCAAACTTGTCGAAATGACGTTCGTCCTTGACCAGAATCGCTCGCGACAGGTAATAGAACTCGTCCATGTCAGCGAAGGTTACGCGCTGTTTCAGCGCGTTGATCAGGTCGAGCAGTTCACGCACTGACACCGGTACTTTCGCTGCGCGCATTTCATTGAACAGATTGAGCAACATGGCAGCAGCCTCTTAGCGGGTGCCGCGCCGGCTCATGAACGCCAGACGCTCCAGCAGTTGCACGTCCTGTTCGTTCTTCACCAGTGCGCCTGCCAGCGGCGGAATGGCTTTGGTCGGATCGCGCTCGCGCAGTACCGCTTCGCCAATGTTGTCGGCCATCAGCAGTTTCAGCCAGTCGACCAGTTCCGAGGTGGACGGCTTCTTCTTCAGGCCCGGTACTTTGCGCACGTCGAAAAATACATCCAGCGCTTCGCTGACCAGATCTTTCTTGATATCCGGATAATGCACATCGACGATCTTCTGCAGGGTGGTGCGGTCGGGGAAGGCAATGTAGTGGAAGAAGCAGCGGCGCAGGAAGGCATCCGGCAGCTCTTTCTCGTTGTTGGACGTAATGATGATGATCGGGCGTTTCTTTGCCTTGATGGTCTCGTCGATCTCGTAAACGTAGAACTCCATCTTGTCGAGTTCTTGCAGCAAGTCATTCGGGAACTCGATGTCGGCCTTGTCGATTTCGTCGATCAGCAGAATCACCCGCTCCTCGGACTCGAACGCTTCCCAGAGCTTGCCCTTTTTCAAGTAGTTGCGCACGTCATGGACTTTTTCATTGCCCAGTTGCGAATCACGCAGGCGGCTGACCGCATCGTATTCATACAGACCCTGATGGGCCTTGGTGGTGGACTTGATGTGCCAGGTGATCAACTTCGCGCCAAACGACTCGGCCAGTTGCTCGGCGAGCATGGTCTTGCCGGTCCCCGGTTCGCCCTTGACCAGCAGCGGCCGCTCCAGGGTGATGGCGGCGTTGACCGCCAGCTTCAGGTCATCGGTGGCGACGTAGGCCTGGGTGCCTTCGAACTTCATCTGCTAATCCTCGAACGGTAACGCGGACCTGACGGGCAGGGCGTGGGCGAAATAATCGGATGCCCGACTATAACGCGCAGCCCGGTCGACTGTGAACGCAGACGGCGTATTCAGTCTCTGAATGGGGCGTCACATGTTGACTCAGTCTCGGCTGATGGCCAGTATTCGGGTATCGCCGATTTGGCGATAGCCTTGCGGCATGTCTACTAAATATCGATTTCGCGATAAATACCGAATTCAGCTACGGGAAAAGGATCACCCACCGCCTCACGTTCACCTTACCGGTGGCGGCGTTGATGTGATGCTGAGCCTGGAGACCATTGAAGTGATGATGGGTAAGGCACCGCCGCTGATTGTCAAGGAGGCCCTCGCATGGGTAGCCACACATCAGGCGCAATTATTGGAGGACTGGAAACAATGTTATCCATGAAGCGGCCTCGTCTGGCTGCCGTGAGAGCGCTGCCGGATTTCCGCCTGGCATTGACGTTCACTGATGGCCAGCAACTGACGCTCGATCTGGGACGAGACATTCGTGGATTTCCGGGGCTACGACCGTTGCTGGATAGCGATGTGTTCGCGACTGCGACGCTAGACGAGGACGGGTGGACGGTTGAATGGCTGGAACCGGATATACAGATCGGCGCAGACACCCTTTATATGGACGCGCTGGCACAGAATGCCCTGGACGAAAACACCCGGATCTTCATTGACTGGCGTGCCCGAACGGGACTATCACTTCAGCAGGCCGCCGAAGCACTGGGCGTCAGTGCTCGCAGCATCAGCCGTTACAGCAATGGTCGCGAGGCCGTGCCTCGTTCGCTCGCGCTGGCTTGTCTGGGCTGGGATTCGCTGCAACAGCAGTCGACCATTGCAGCAGAAGATAGCGGTCGTTATATCGTCAACCGTAAACCTTAACCCTCGTCCGGCTTCGGCCGCTCATAACGGGCGTTGAATGCCTGAATGAAGCCGTTGCGCAAAATCTGTAGAAACGCTTCGAATGCGTTGATGTTCTGCTGATGCACATTGCCACTGAGTTCGACGCGGGTGGCGAACTGGTTTTTGTTCTGGTTTTTCAGCACGGTTTCGGTGCCACCGACCAGCGCTTCCCAGATCGAGCGGAAAATGCCCTTGTTCTTGTTTTCCACGTCCTGCTGCCAGTTGAACACGTCAACGTCGCGCAGCAACGGTTTGATGTAACCGGTCAGCCGCGCATTGTCTGCCTTGGCTTCGATAACCACATCGCCGTGGCCGGCGTTGAAGTCGAATTTGCCATAAGCTGCGGCGAAATCGTTCATGCGTTTGAGCTCGATGTCGCGCGCGCGCAGGCGGAATTCGAAATCTTCGAAGTCACTCAGCGGATCGAAAGTAGCGGTCACTTCGACGGGGGCATGCCCCAGCAGCAGGGCCTTGCCTTCGAAAAGAGCATCGCGTTTGCCTTCCTTGTCGACAACGTTGGTCAGGTTGTAGATGCTCGCATTGACCTTGCTCGCATTCATGTTCACCGGCGGCTTGGAGTTGAAGTTGCGGAAGGTGATGCGGCCATCGTTGATCTGCACCTCGTCGAGGGTAATTGGCAGCAGTTTGCCCAGTTGCTCACGCCAGTCGGTGCCTTGACCGGTCTGGGAGTTCTGTTTGTTGGCGCCACCATCGACAAAGTTGATTTCGGGGTTGAGAAATTGCACCTGCGCGACCACGGCATGGTCGTACCACAGTGAGTGCCAGCTCACCGACAGATCGATCAATGGGGCATCGACGAACGGCACCGGTACCTTGCCGTCGACCTTGACGATTTTCAGGCCATTGATTTTGTAGGCGCCGCGCCACAAGGCAAGGTCAACATCGGTGATTTGACCGCGGTAATCGCCCATGTCGGCGAGTTTGTCATTGAGGTAGTCGCGCACTACATACGGCAAGGCAAAATGCACCGCCAGCAGCAGTACAACGACGCCCGCGAAGGTCCATAGGGGCCAACTGTAACGACGCTTCATGGCAGGGTTCCTGAATAAGGTCCTTGAGGATTCTTTGCGATTGACTCTCGGCGTTCGCAGACGTTCGACCCGACTGGACTGTGATGTGCAACAGGCTTACCGTGGAAGGCTGAATTCAACGCTGCACAAGGACCCAGCCAATGAGCCGTATTTTTGCTGATAACGCCCATTCCATCGGTAATACACCGCTGGTGCAGATCAACCGCATTGCGCCGCGCGGTGTGACCATTCTGGCCAAGATCGAGGGGCGCAACCCCGGTTATTCGGTGAAATGCCGGATCGGCGCCAACATGATCTGGGACGCTGAAAGCAGCGGCAGACTCAAACCGGGCATGACCATCGTCGAGCCGACATCGGGCAATACCGGTATCGGCCTGGCCTTCGTCGCCGCAGCCCGGGGCTACAAGCTCATGCTGACCATGCCCGCCTCGATGAGCATCGAGCGGCGCAAGGTGCTCAAGGCGCTGGGTGCCGAACTGGTGCTGACCGAACCGGCCAAAGGCATGAAAGGCGCTATCGAAAAAGCGGCCGAGATCGTCGCCAGCGATGCCGACAAATACTTCATGCCAGCGCAATTCGATAACCCGGCGAACCCGGCAATCCATGAGAAGACCACCGGCCCGGAAATCTGGAACGACACCGACGGTGCGGTCGACGTGCTGGTCGCGGGCGTCGGTACCGGTGGAACCATCACCGGCGTTTCGCGGTATATCAAGAACACTGCTGGCAAACCGATTATCTCGGTGGCCGTGGAACCGACGTCATCGCCGGTCATCACTCAGGCCCTTGCCGGTCAGGAGATCAAACCGAGCCCGCACAAGATTCAGGGGATCGGCGCCGGTTTCGTGCCAAAGAACCTTGATCTGTCGATGGTCGACCGGGTGGAACAGGTGACCGACGAAGAGTCCAAGGCCATGGCGCTGCGCTTGATGCAGGAAGAGGGGATTCTGTGCGGAATTTCCTGCGGTGCGGCGATGGCCGTTGCGGTGCGTCTGGCAGAGACGCCGGAAATGCAGGGCAAGACCATTGTTGTGGTGCTGCCGGACTCCGGCGAGCGTTATCTGTCGAGCATGCTGTTCAGCGACTTGTTCACCGAGCAGGAGAACCAGCAGTAGGCAGATTGATGCAGGTCAGCCAAGGTTCAGGTGCCCTGTGCTAATAAATGCTTTGTTGCGAACCGCTTGACACTGAATCTTGTCAGGCGGGTTTTTCCCGGCGCCGGTAGTGTTTATCATGGCCGGCTGCCATGCCGGGTAAAAGGCATGCGCAGCGTTGTCTTTATTCAAGGAGTTTGTTGATGACCGTTTCGTTTGCCGCCAAGGCGTTTGTGCTGTTGCTGTTTTTGGGCAGCACGCTTTATGTGCATTTGCGCGGTAAGGCGCGTTTGCCGGTATTGCGTCAGTTCGTCAACCACTCGGCGTTATTCGCTCCGTATAACGCTTTGATGTACCTGTTTTCCGGGGTGCCGTCGAAACCGTATCTGGATCGCAGCAAGTTTCCGGAACTGGATGTGCTGCGCGATAACTGGGAAACCATTCGCGACGAAGCGTTGCACCTGTTCGACGAAGGCTATATCCGCGCCGCAGAGAAGAACAACGACGCCGGTTTCGGTTCGTTCTTCAAGAAGGGCTGGAAGCGTTTCTACCTCAAGTGGTACGACAAACCGCTGCCATCGGCCGAAACCCTGTGTCCGAAAACCGTGGCGCTGGTCAGTGCGATTCCCAACGTCAAAGGCGCGATGTTTGCGCTGTTGCCGGGCGGCAGTCACCTCAACCCGCATCGCGACCCGTTCGCCGGTTCACTGCGGTACCACTTGGGCCTGTCGACGCCGAACTCCGACGATTGCCGGATCTTCGTCGACGGTCAGGTCTACGCCTGGCGTGACGGTGAAGACGTAATGTTCGACGAGACCTATGTGCACTGGGTCAAGAACGAAACCGACCAGACCCGCGTGATCCTGTTCTGCGACATCGAGCGCCCTTTGAGCAACCGCCTGATGACCCGCATCAACCGCTTCATCAGCGGCTGGCTCGGCCGTGCCACCGCACCGCAGAACCTTGACGACGAACGCGTCGGCGGGATCAATCAGGCTTACGCCTGGAGCAAGCGCTTCAGCGACAGGTTTAGCGGCGTGGTCAAGCAATGGAAGCGCCGTCATCCGAAGGCTTATCGCGTGATGCGCCCGGTGCTGGCGGTGGTTGTGTTGACGTTGTTGGGGTATTGGCTGTTTGGTTGAGGCTGGATCAGGCAATAAAAAACCGCTCACTGGGAGCGGTTTTTTTTGCTTCAAGGGCGGCCGGCCAGCACGCTGGGCTCGTCCAGATCAGTTCCGTTTTCAAGAACATGCAAAAAACGACGTTGATTAGCGGATAACGCGAGACTTCCAAGCGCGCCTGCAGGCTTGGGCAACGCCTTCTTGGTCAGGGATCTTTTAATGACTTTACGCATACTCCCTTCCTCATTGATCAAAATTTGAACTGCTTTCAAGATACTTGATTCTCCACTGCAAGAACAAGGCGACCTTGCAGATCAAAGGCAAAGCCGAGTTGCTGATAAATTGGAATCGCTCCCGGCATCGGTTCCTGCACTTCGATCAAGCGACTGCCGATAATCCGGGCAAATTCATCGATAGCAATCAATGCCAGAGCTGCGATACGGTTTCTGAGTGGGTGAGCCTTCGCAGGTCTTCCCTCTAGCCGCACGATGCGAACTCGTTGACGGCTATTGTTCGGGTTTGCAAAACACAGCCCGCACAGCTCTTGTTCGAACCAGATCGCGATATCGAACGATAAAGGTTCTCGGGCTTTCCATCTGACGACCTCATCCCATGAAAAAACTGAATCGTGCCATGCTTCATAGGCCGCCAGTGCTTGGGCATCGATAGGTTCGAAGCGCACTTTCGACATGTCTGCACTTGAGGTTGACTGCATCTGGAGAGTGGCGTAAGCAGCCTTTTTCCTGGCCTCTGACCGATACAACTGATACCGCAAATACGTCCGTTCCCTTGGCATGTGATCTCTTGCATTCCATGTCTCCTGACAATCCGTTGCCACCGCCAATTACCCTAATCACCCGGCACCGCACTGTCGCTAGCGGCCCTTTGCCCAAGTCATTGCAATCTGTGTCCCGCGCTGGTTATAGTCGGCGCTCGTGAATCAGACGACTCACGTTCCTTCCAAAGAGATCCGCACCAATGCCTGCATCCCACATCAACGCGGTAGTCGATTCAGCGGTCAACGCTGGCGTCGTGCCGTGCGGGAATCAGCAGCCTGTGCAGATCAGCCATTACCCCCCACCTGTCAGTAGCGCGCCGGTGTGCGTAGTCCTAGCACCGCCGGGCGTTGGCGTTTCGGGCTGATCGGCAGTTTGTGCTGACCCCTGCGCCCGCCAGAAAAACCTACTGAATTTCAGCTTCGGCTGAGTTGGCTTTGTGCCTGACTACAGGTGGTATTCATGTTTGTCCTTTCGAAACAATCCGCGCTCGCGGCGGCGTCCACGAGCCTGTTCGTTCTGCTGTGGAGCAGCGGGGCGATCTTCTCCAAGTGGGGGTTGGCCCATGCGTCACCCTTCGCCTTTCTGCTGATCCGCTTTGCGATTGCCTTGTGCGGGCTGGTGCTGCTGGCGCCGCTGCTCAAGCTCAAGTTGCCCAAGGGCGGCAAGCCGATGCTGTTCGCGATCGCTACCGGTGTGGTGCTGTTGGGGGCGTATCAGATCTTTTATCTGTTGGCCTTGAACAGCAAAGTCACCCCGGGGGTGATGGCGACCATCATGGGCGTGCAACCGATTCTCACCGTGGTGCTGATGGAACGGCAGCGCTCGACCAGTCGGATGTTCGGGCTGGCGCTAGGCCTGGCCGGGTTGATCATGGTGGTTTACCAAGGCATCGGTCTGGCCGGGATGTCCTGGGCCGGCATGCTGTTCGGTCTGCTGGCGCTGGCGAGCATGACCCTGGGGTCGATCATGCAGAAGCGCATCACTGACAATCCGCTCGGCACACTGCCGGTGCAGTATCTGGCCGGGCTGTTGCTGTGCGGGATATTCGTGCCCTTCCAGCCGTTCCATTTCGAACACACGGCAGGGTTTATCGTGCCGGTGTTGTGGATGGGACTGGTGGTTTCGGTGCTGGCGACGCTGTTGCTGTATCGCTTGATCGCACGGGGCAATCTGGTCAACGTCACCAGCCTGTTTTACCTGGTACCGGCGGTGACGGCGGTGATGGATTACCTGATTTTCGGCAATCGCCTGGCGGCGTTGAGTGTGCTGGGGATGTTGTTGATTATTGTTGGTCTGGGGTTTGTGTTTCGTAAGTATTAATGACCTTCAGTTGCGATGGTGGCTGTTCGGTCGCCATCGCGAGCAGGCTCACTCCTACAGGGGGAACGCATTTCAACTTGGAGCGAGCCTGCTCGCGACAGCGATCTTCGCCACCAACGCAATTAACGATCAGCCACCACTGCCGGCTTCACCACCGCAGGTTTCAACACCAGCCACAACGCCAGCGCAATCAGAACCCCGCCATACACGTGCGCCATTGAAAGCGGCTCATCCAGCAACAACGCCCCCCACAACACCCCGAACGGCGGGATCATGAAGGTCACGGTCATCGACTTCACCGGGCCGATCGAGCTGAGCAGGCGGAAATAAATGATGTAGGCAAATGCCGTGCAACCCAGGCCCAGACCGAGCAGCGACAGCCAGACGTGCCAGCCACCCCAGCTCACTGGCGGTGCAGTGATGACGCTGTAGCCGAATAGCGGCAGTAGAAACAACGTTGCCCCGAGCATGCTGCCCAGCGCCGAGAGGCGACTGTCCAGCCCGCCGGCCTGATCCAGCCAGCGTCGTGCGAGGAACCCGGCGAAGCCATAGCAAGTGGTCGCGAGCAAACAGGCAACAGCGCCCATCAACAGTTGCAGGTCGAACGCCACCGGGCCGGCGCGGGTCAGAACGCCGACGCCGAACAACCCGAGAAACACTCCGCCCAGTTTCGCCGCGGTGAGTTTTTCACTGAAGAACAAACCGCCGATCAGCACGCCCATCAACGGCGTGGTGGCATTGAAGATCGCGGAATAACCGGCCGGCAATACTTGCGCTGCAACCGAGTAAAGCGTTGCTGGAATGCCTGAGTTGATCACCCCCAGCAGCATCACGGTTTTCAGTTTGCCTTTGAAATCCCAGCTGACGCGCATCAGCCCGAGGATGACCAGCAAGCCGGCGGCAGCAATCGACACGCGAAAAAAACCGGTTGGAATGGTGCCGATCACCGGCGCAATGATGCGCATGAACAGAAAACTCGCGCCCCAGATAGCGGCCAGCGACAACATGCGGAAAACATCGACAGGGCTCACGGCGGGCCTCCTTCCTTGATCGGGACGAGAGTGTTGCCGAGTGCCCTGGCCATGGCAACCGCTAATCGGGCATTTAATTTCGCATCACCCAGCACGAGTGGGCTTGTTGGGCAAGCCGGTATCGGTTTTGGCTGAAATTGCACTTTTCCTGTGAGCCTTTCCGTGACTAAGCTCAAGCGAACCGAATTCGCGCCGAGGTTTCACCTATGCCGCAGCAATGGCCAGCCACCGACATCGCCCGTATGATCCTCGCTGGCTTCGACGATTACCGCGAGCATTTCCGGCGTATCACCGACGGTGCCCGAGAGCGTTTCGAGCAGGCCCGCTGGCAAGAAGCCCAGACTGCCTCGGCGGCGCGGATCAGCCTCTACGAGGAAAAGGTCGGCGAAACCGTTGCGCGCCTGCGCGAGCATTTCGATGAACAGACGTTGATGAATGTCAGTTGCTGGCCGCTGGTCAAAAGCGCCTACATCAGTGTGATCGACCTGCGCTTCGACGATGAGCTGTCAGAGACCTGGTACAACTCGATTTTCTGCGGACTGTTCAGCCATGACCTGATCAGCGATGGCTGCATGTTCATCCACACCACCCGGCCGACCTTGCGTCGTGCCCGCGCCGCACAGACCCGCACCTACAAGCCGCAGGGCCAACTGTCGGGCATGCTTGCCAGTATCTTCGCCGACTTCCGCTTCAGCGAGGATTACGCCGATCTGCCCGGCGACCTCAATCGGCTCGAAGCACAACTGCGGGAAAACCTGCCGGACTGGGTGTGCAAGGACCCGGAACTGGCGGTGGAGCTGTTTTCCTCGGTGCTGTACCGCAACAAGGGTGCTTATCTGGTCGGGCGCATCTACACCCGCGACGAGCAATGGCCGCTGGTGATTCCGTTGCTTCACCGCGAAGGACGGGGGATTCAGATCGATGCGTTGATCACCGACGAAGCCGATGTGTCGATCATCTTCTCGTTTACCCGTTCGTATTTCATGGTCGACGTGCCGGTGCCGGCCGAGTTCATCGGTTTTCTGCGGCGCATTCTGCCGGGCAAACACATTGCCGAGCTGTACACCTCGATCGGCTTCTACAAGCACGGCAAGTCCGAGTTTTACCGCGCGCTGATCAATCACCTGGCCAATACCGACGATCAGTTCATCATGGCACCGGGCGTGCGCGGCATGGTCATGAGTGTGTTTACCCTGCCGGGTTTCAACACCGTGTTCAAAATCATCAAGGACCGTTTCTCACCGTCGAAAAACGTCGACCGCGCGACAGTGATCGAGAAGTACCGACTGGTGAAAAGTGTCGACCGGGTAGGGCGCATGGCCGATACCCAGGAATTCGCCGACTTCCGTTTTCCGCTGAGCAAGTTCGAGCCGGCGTGTCTGCAGGAATTGCTCGAAGTCGCGCCCTCGACCGTGTCGGTGGAGGGCGACACGGTGCTGATCCGCCACTGCTGGACCGAGCGGCGCATGACCCCGCTCAACCTGTACCTGGAAAATGCCAACGAGGCTCAGGTGCGCGAGGCACTGGAGGATTACGGTCTGGCGATCAAGCAACTGGCGGCGGCGAACATTTTCCCCGGCGACATGCTGCTGAAAAACTTCGGCGTCACCCGACATGGGCGGGTGGTGTTTTATGACTACGACGAGATCTGTTTCCTGACTGAGGCCAACTTCCGCCACATCCCCGCGCCGCGCACGCCGGAAGATGAAATGGCGTCCGAACCGTGGTACTCGATCGGGCCGCTGGACGTGTTTCCCGAGGAGTTTCCGCCGTTTCTGTTTGCCGATGCCGGGCAGCGCAAATTGTTCGATCAGTTGCATGGCGAGTTGTATGACGCCGATTACTGGAAAAGCCTGCAAGAGGCGATTCGCGCCGGCAAAGTCATTGACGTCTTCCCGTATCGGCGCAAGGGCCTCGATAACGAGTAAACCCTGGAACCCTCACCCCAGCCCTCTCCCTGTATGTACCGGACACATGGTAGACACATGTTCGGAGACATGGTGGACACTTTTAAATAGACACATTGCTCATCGCGAAGGAGATGGC
>NZ_JBUDGD010000062.1:0-28440 GCF_055484735.1 Pseudomonas sp. 15C
CCGGGCGCAGCGGCTACGGTTTGCTGCGCTGCACCTCCTTCCGCTGTGTCTGGCTGCGCCAGACGGTCGCTGCGCTCCCACGCCCGGATCAATCCCTCCACTCAGCCTTCCGACGTCGCCGGTGACGCAAGATCAAGATCAAGAGCACGCGAGCTAACGCTCATTGTTGAGTGGTTAGAAGCGCCGCATGGCTTGAGATCTTCGATGGATTTGCCCCTCACCCCAGCCCTCTCCCTCTGGAGAGGGGGCCGATTTTGGTTGGATTTGAAATTTGTATTCGACTCGGTATCTCAAGTCGGCGTAGCCCTCGCATCCACCTCGGTCAGTCCCCTCTCCCTCCGGGAGAGGGTTAGGGTGAGGGGCTTTTGATTTTCAGGCTCAGTTCAAGCATGAAAACATGCGGTCAAACTGTGGGAGCTTGCCTGCAAGCGATGGCGGTCTTACACCCGACCAATTTCCAATCAATGCCGCCTATTTCACCTGCCCCCGATCGACCCACTCCAGCGCCGTGCGCCAGATGCAGATCCCCAGAAAGTAAGCCGACATCAGCAGCCACACCCCCATGACCATCGGGTTGATCTGCGGATGGTTGAGCACCAGTGACAGGCTGCACAGCAGCCATATTGCGGTGACGGCGATGTTGATCGGCATGAACCGGCGTACGCGGAACGGATGCAGGAATTTCATCCGCGTGACGGTCAGCAGTGCCAGGCCGATCACGGTGAGGAAGGTGATCCACGGTCCCGGGCCGATGATGTACAGGCACAGCGCAACCACGTTCCAGGCGGCCGGGAAGCCGACGAAGTAGTTGTCTTTGCTTTTCATGTTGACGTTGCAGAAGCAGAACAGCGACGACACCAGAATCAGCGATACCGTCAGCAGCAAGGTGTAGTTGGGCAAGGGGATGTAGCGATAGATGAAGAGCGCCGGGATGAATACGTACGTCAGGTAATCGATCACCAGGTCGAGGATCGAGCCGTCGAAGCTCGGTAGCACCGATTGCACGTTGACCTTGCGCGCCAGTGCGCCGTCGAGGCCGTCGACGATCAGCGCCACGCCCAGCCACATCAGGCAGTGGGTCGGCTGGTTTTCCAGCAGGGCGAGGGTCGCCAGGAATGCGGTGACCACGCCAGTCGCGGTAAAACCATGGGCGCCCCATGCTTTGAGCCTGGCGATGTGTATGGTCGATATCACGGGAGCGTTCTCCAGAAAGTGCAGCTGGCCGGGTGTCGCCCTTGGAAGCAGGGCGCCGGCGAACCGGGTCGGGGTTGCAGCTATCGACCGGTTTGGCCGGGATAAGGTTCACGCTCCATCAATCTTAGCCGGGCGGTGAAAAAATTCCTCGACAAGCGCCGCCAGCGCTCAAGTGTCAGCCAAACGGTGCTGGCGCTATGGCTGGCGGGGTCTATCGTTGCCTGACGCAGTCACGGCCAACGCCTGAGGATGACGTCATGAACACCAGCGATTTGCTCGAACAACTATTGCGGGGCCAGGCCTCGGGGCGGCAGTCCACGGGTGCGTCCGCCGGGGATGGGCTGGGCGGGCTCGGTGGTTTGCTCGGCGGGCTGTTGGGTGGCGGTCAGGTCGGTGGCGCTGGCGCGGCGGCATCCGGTGGGCTCGGCGGGTTGCTCGGTGGCTTGCTTGGTGGTGGTGGCGGATTGGGCGGTGCTTTGGGCGGGGCGCTGGGGGGCGGCAGTCGCAGTCGTTCTGGCGGCACTAATTACGCCGCACTGGCATCGCTGGGGATGATGGCGTATCAGGCTTATCAGGCCTGGCAACGCAGCCAGGCCAGTGCGGCGCCGCAACAGATTCCGCAAACCGCCGATCTGCTCGCTGGCCCGCAAATTGAAGAGCACAGCCACGCGGTCCTGCGTGCGTTGATCGCGGCGGCGAAGGCTGACGGCCGCATCGATGAAACCGAGAAACATTTGATCAGCAGCGAAATCGGCAAACACACCAGCGATCCGCAGCTGCAGCAATGGCTCGACGCCGAAGTCGCCAAGCCGCTGGTTCCTGCCGAAGTGGCGCAATCTGCGCAGGGTGACCCGGCGGTGGCGGCAGAGATGTATCTGGCCAGCGTCATGCTGGTAGACGACCAACAAAACGCCGAGCGCAGCTACCTCGACGAACTCGCCGCCGCCCTCAACATCGACCCCGATCTGCAAGTGCATCTGGAGGCGCAGACCAAAGGTCAGGCCTGAGCCCAGAAGGCAAAACACGCGAACAATCAAAGCCCTTGGCGCTCCATCCGTCAGGGGCTTTTTCAGCTCGATTGAATTTTTTTCACGGCGCATCGCTCTTCTGCATAACAGAGCCAGTCTGCAATCGGTGCGCCCATGAACAGGAATCTCGACGACTACAACCGCATGCGCGATTTTTCCGCGACTTCGGAACCGGCCGCGGTAAAACGCTCCGGCCGTAAAACCGCGAAGGATCACGCCTTGCAGTTCTGCATCCAGAAGCACGACGCTTCGCACCTGCATTACGATTTTCGCCTCGAACTCGACGGCGCGCTCAAGAGCTGGGCGGTGCCGAAGGGGCCGTCGCTCGACCCCAAGGTCAAGCGTCTGGCGGTGCACGTCGAAGATCATCCACTGGATTACGCGACCTTCGAGGGCAGCATTCCCGAGGGGCATTACGGCGCCGGCGACGTGATCGTCTGGGATCGCGGCGTGTGGATTCCCCTCGACGATCCGCAAAAGGCTTACGCCAAAGGCCGGCTCAAATTCGAATTGCAGGGAGAGAAGCTTGGCGGTGTCTGGAATCTGGTGCGCACGCACATGCCGGGCAAGAAAGAGCAGTGGTTTCTGATCAAACATCAGGACAACGCCGCGCGCCCCCAGGATGACTACGACGTATTGGTTGCCGAACCGGACAGTGTTTTAAGTGAACGCACAATCGTCGCCAGCCCGAAAAAAACCGCCGAACAGGCCAAACCGCTGAAAAAAGCTCCGGCGAAACCGCGCAAGCAGGCCACCGGAAAGCTCACCGGCGCACACAAGGCCAAGCTGCCGGCGCAACTCAAACCCGAGCTGGCGACGCTGGTCGACAGTGCACCGGAAGGGCAGTGGAGTTACGAAATCAAGTTCGATGGTTACCGGATCATGGCGCGCATCGAGGGCGATCAGGTGCAACTGTTTACGCGTAACGGCCACGACTGGACGCACAAACTGCCGCAACAGGCCGAAGCGCTGGCGGCGTTAGGCCTGGAGTCGGCATGGCTGGACGGCGAAATGATCGTCGCCAACGAGCAGGGCGTGCCGGATTTTCAAGCGCTGCAAAACGCTTTCGAAGTCGGGCGCAGCGGCAACATCGTTTATTACCTGTTCGATTTGCCCTATCTCAACGGCGTCGATCTGCGCGAAGTCGCGGTCGAGGAACGACGTGCCGCGTTGGCGACCATTCTCGGTTCGCAGAAAAGTGAATTGCTGCGCTTTTCCGAAGCCTTCGAAGAGACCCCGGACGCGCTGCTCAACAGTGCCTGCCAGATGCAGATGGAAGGCTTGATCGGCAAGCGCCTCGGCTCGCCTTACGTATCTCGGCGCAGCAGCGACTGGATCAAGCTCAAATGCAAACACCGGCAGGAATTCGTCATCGTCGGCTACACCGATCCGAAAGGTGCGCGCAGTGCCTTCGGCGCCTTGCTGCTCGGCCTGCATGATCGCGACAGCGGTGAATTGCGCTACGCCGGCAAGGTCGGCACCGGGTTCAACGAAACCACGCTGAAAAGCATTCTGGTGCAACTCAAACCGTTGCAGGCCAAGAGCGCGGCGGTGGTCAACCCGCCCAGCGGCTTCGAGGCCAAAGGCGTGCATTGGCTCAAGCCCAAGCTGCTGGCAGAAGTGGCGTTTGCGGAAATGACCAAGGACGGCTCGGTGCGCCACGCCGTGTTCCATGGCCTGCGCAACGACAAACCGGCCAAAGCCATCACCGAGGAGCTAGCGAAGCCTGTGAAGACTGTCGAAAGCAAAACTGCCGAGAAGAAACCCGCGAAGAAGACCGCTGCCAGCAAGCCCAAGGCTCCAAGTAAAAAAGCCGCGGCGAGCAAAACCGAAAGCGCACCGTCGCAAGCCAACCTGGCCAACGGCAAGGTGCGTATCACCCACCCGGAGCGGGTGATCGACGCGGTCAGTGGCACCACGAAAATGCAGCTCGCCGAGTATTACGCCAGCGTCGCCGAATACATACTGCCGCACCTCAAGGATCGCCCGGTGGCGCTGGTTCGCGCCCCGGACGGGATCGCCGGCGAGCTGTTCTTCCAGAAGAACGCCGAGCGCCTGGCGATCCCCGGTATCAGCACGCTCGACAAAGACGTCACCGGGCAGCCGGTGATGATGATCAACAGTGCCGAAGCGCTGATTGGCGCGGTGCAGATGAGCACCGTCGAGCTACACACCTGGAATGCCACCCAGACCGATCTGGACAAGCCCGACCGCTTCGTCCTCGACCTCGACCCGGACCCAGCGTTGCCGTGGAAAAGCATGGTCGAAGCCACAGCGCTGACGCTGACCGTGCTCGATGAGCTGGGGCTCAAGGCATTCCTGAAAACCAGCGGCGGCAAGGGGATTCACCTCGTTGTGCCGCTGACTCGCAAGCACGGCTGGGACGAGGTCAAGGATTTCAGCCACGCCATCGTCAGCCACATGGCCAAGCTGTTGCCGGACCGTTTTTCAGCGGTGTCCGGACCGAAAAACCGCGTCGGCAAGATCTTCATCGATTACCTGCGCAACGGTCTGGGCGCCACCACCATTTGCACCTATGCGGCGCGCGCGCGTGAAGGCATGCCGGTGTCCGTACCGGTTTTCCGTGAGGAAGTGGCGGAGATCAAGGGCGGCAATCACTGGAATATTCACAACGTCCATGAGCGCTTGGCCGAGGTTGGTGAAGAGCCGTGGGCGGACATGAAGAAAACCCGTCAGACCATCACCGCGCAAATGCGCAAACGCGTAGGCATGAAAAAATGATCAGGCGTCGCGCAGCAAGTCGTGGGCGTTGAGCAGTTCGAAGGCGATCGCCGGGTTGTTGTTCAAGCCTCGGCGAATCGCCGTCGGGATCGCTTTGCGGGTTTTGCGGCACAGCCCGGGCAGATCGTCGATGTCGATGTCGATGCCGAGCATGGTCCGCACCTCATGGAAGCCCGGTGAGACTTCGACTCGGATACCCAGTTGCTCATACATGCGTTTTTGCAGATGACGCAGATCGTCGAGGTCTTTGAGCTGTTCCAGACGCGCCAGCAGGACTTTTTCTTCGTTGCGGGTCAGGCGCAGGATGCGTAGATCCGCGCCGGGCGTGTCCAGCAACGGATCGCGCCCGCATACGCAGGCGCCGGGTGGGCAAGGGGAGCGCAAAGGCGCGGTGGTGGTCATGGCCTCCATCATAGAGGCCGTCGGACCGTTTTGCCTATGTGCGTGAGGCAGCCGTCCATCGGCCGCCGTCTTCCTGAAAACTAAGGTTTCAGGCCTTCGTAATGCACCAGAATCGCGTTGGCGAGGTCTTCATCGCTGGCGTTGAGGCCTGGGTTGTCCTGGCGCACCTGCTGCAGCACCGATTCAAGATAAACCCCACGGATGGCCCCGCCACTGGCGACGAATGCAGACACGTCGTCGCGGGCTGGAATGACCATCTTGTCATCCTTGAAGGTCGAGTACAGCGACGCGGAAACACCGGCCGAGGTGGCGACATCGCCCGCGTCGACACGGGCCAGCGCCGAACCGACCGGCAGGCAAAGGAGTAGAGATGAAACGAGCACTAACTTGCGCATGACGGTGTTCCTCCGAAGGCGCGAAGCAAAAGGAAAGGGACTACATAACGTCAGAGATGATCGGCGCGCGGGAGTTCCGTGAGCGACGAAAACGCAGCGGCAAGGAACCGGGCAAAACGCCGAAGGGTCTACCGCTTGCCTGTATTGTTTGAGAGTCGATTTGATGCTCCTCAGAGTCAGCGACAACGTTGCCCGCCCCGCCGACACGCGAATCGAAGCCGCCTTGCTCGGTGGATTTGTCCTGCTGGCCATCGCTCTCGGCATAGCCCCGCGAAGCCGCGTCGACTGGCTGCTGGAAAATGTGCTGGCCGTGGCGCTGGTGTTGGCCCTGGTACTGGCATATCGGCGGTTTCGCTTGTCGTCCTTTTCGCTGGTGATGATCTTCGCCTTTCTGTGCATCCATGAAGTCGGCTCGCATTACACCTACTCGCGGGTGCCCTACGATCAATGGAGCACGCTGCTGACCGGTGTCAGTGTCAACAAGGTCCTGGGTCTTGAGCGCAATCACTATGATCGGCTGGTGCACTTGAGCTACGGATTGCTGATGGTCTGGCCGATGCGCGAAGTGCTGCTGCGCCTGACCCCGTTGCGCGGCGTCTGGCTGGTGCTGATGACCTTGAACGTGGTGCTGGCGACTTCGGCGTTGTACGAATTGATCGAGTGGGTCGGCGGCGCTTATCTGGGCGATGACACCGGACAGGCCTTCGTCGGCGCGCAGAACGATCCCTGGGATTCGCAGAAGGACATGGCCCTGGCGCTGGTCGGCGCCGGGCTGTCCTTGCTGATGTTGGCAGGCGGGCGTCGGGCGCCGCGCTAAGTCGTCAGATCACTCCGCAGGCCATGCGATCGCCGCCACCGCCCAGTGGCTTGGGCATGTCAGCGTGGTTGTCGCCGCCGGCGTGAATCATCAGGGCATGGCCCTTGATCTCGGAAATTTTCTTCAGGCGCGGGGCCAGCACCGGATTATTGGCGACACCGTCAGCCGTCACATACACCGCTGGCAGATCCCCCAGATGGCCGTCGGCGTAGGGGCCAAGATGCTTACCGGTTTTCGCCGGATCGAAATGACCGCCAGCGGCCAGTGCCGCGCCTTTTACGCCATCCTTCACGCCCGCTTCGCAGCTGCCGTTTTCATGCACATGGAAACCGTGAATACCGGTCGGCAGCGATTTCAGGTCGGGCGTGAACAGCAGGCCATAAGGCGTCTCGCTGACGGTGACCGAGCCGATCGCCTGCGGCGCACCGTCGGCGCTGACCAGATTGATCGCGACTTTCTCCGTTGCTGCTTGTGCGGTACCCATCGCCAGAGTGCCGAGCAGACCAAACCATAATGCGCGTTTCATAAGCGTTTCCTTCAGCTGCATGAATGTTCGAAGCGATGGATTCATAGCCTGCCAGCGTTAACCGGCGATGAAGGTGCAATCCATCGGCGCTGCAGCGTGTGACTGGCTGCCCGATCGAAAAGTTTTGCCGGATTCAAGTCGCCGCTGACATCAGCCGATACGCTCTGTGTCGGCAGTTCCATGCAAATAGGCTTAACTGAAATCCGACAAGCGCAATCCAGCGTGCCCACGGGAGATTCCACGGTGTCGATCAAACTGCGTTTGGTGTTGCTGATTGCGACCAGCCTGCTGACAGCGCTGATCGTGAGTCTGGTCAGTTATGTCGGCAATCTGCGGATGGCCACGGCCGTCGGCGATAACACGGTGAGCATGAGCGCGCTGCGCAATCACATGGAAGCCGACATGATGCACGACGCCCTGCGCGCCGATGTCTATTCGGCGATGTTGGTCGGGTTGGGCAAAAGCAGCAGCACGGCGGCGCAGGTGCGTGATTCGCTCACCGAGCACGCCGGGCATTTTCACCAGGTGCTCAACGACAATCTGAAGCTGCCGATCAACCCGACATTGCGCACGGCGCTGGAGCAGATCAAGCCGAGCCTCGACACCTACATCAAGTCCGCTGAGCAAATTGTTGGGGTGGCGCTGGACAACCCGGACGCCGCCCAGCAGCAACTCGGCACCTTCAACACGGCGTTCAGCCAGCTCGAAGAGCAGATGGCGGCGCTGAGCGAACTGATCGAGTCCAACACCCAACACACCGCCGAGGTCACGGAAGCAGCGATCCGCAGCGCCAATATCACCCTCGGCGTGGTGCTGCTTGCCAGTCTGCTGTTGCTGCTGGCGCAAGGCCGCTGGGTCATTCGCAGCATCACCGGGCCGTTGCAAACCGCCAGCCGCATCGCCGAAAGCATCGCTCATGGCAACCTCAGCGAGCCGATCGCCGAGCCGTCCGGCAAGGACGAGGCCAGCGTGCTGATCCGCACGCTGGCGACCATGCAACGCGACCTGCGCAACATGATCGAGGTGGTTCGGCGCAACGCCCACGGCGTCAGCGGCATGAGCGAACAGCTCAGCCAGGGCTGCCACCAGGTCGCCGACAGCAGCCAGCAGCAAAGCGTCGCCGCCGGCACCATGGCTGCAGCCGCGAGCCAGATGACCGCCAGCATCGAAGAAATCACTCGCCACGCCGAGCGTGCGCTGAGCATGGCCAATCAGGCCGAAACCCTGGCGAAAGAGGGCGGCGGGGTGATCCATCAGGTGGTCAGCGATATGGATGACATTGCTCGCTCGGCGCAGCAGTCGGCGCAGGTCATCCGCACGCTGGATCAGGAGTCGGAAGCCATCTTCAACATCATTCAGGTGATCAAGAGCATCGCTGACCAGACCAACTTGCTGGCGCTCAACGCCGCGATCGAAGCAGCGCGGGCCGGCGAACAGGGGCGCGGCTTTGCCGTGGTCGCGGACGAGGTACGCAGCCTGGCAGCGCGCACCAGCGCCTCGACCCAGGAAATCGCCGCGATGGTTGCACGGATTCAAAACAGCACGCGTGAGGCGGTCAGCAGCATGGAGGCGGGGGTGGCACAAGTTGATAAAGGAATGGCGGTAACCGCGGAGGTTGAACGGGCGATTCGCGAAATTCTCGACGCGACCTTGAGCACCACACAGCTGGTCAACGACATCACCCGCACGATCGGCGAGCAGAGCCAGGCCAGTAACGAAATTGCCCATCAGGTGGAAATGATTGCCGGGATGTCGGAAGGCAACAGCCGGGTGATCGGCCAGACCGCGACGACCACGGACGAGTTGTCGAGCCTGGCGGGGCAGTTGGCGCAGTCGGTGGATCGGTTTCGGTTGTGATAACGGTTGAATGAATTGCAATTGCAGCGTCTGATAAGGCCCCATCGCGGGCAAGCCCGCTCCCACAGGGTTCCATGTTGTGAATGCAAGTGTTTACACCATCACTCACTGTGGGAGCGGGCTTGCCCGCGATGAGGCCAGCCCGAGCAACATCAACTCAGGCTAAATAATCACGATCAGAACTTGAACGCCTGTCGCCCAATCAGCAACCACTTGCCCTGCTGCTTTTGCCAGATCTGAAAGTTCTCGATCTCGGTCGGCACCACCTCGGTCCCCTTCAACGCCTGCGCCGAAAAGTGGTTGCGCACCAGCGCGGTATCGCCGGACAGCGTGATGGTCTGCTTTTGCATTTCCAGAGTCTTGAACGCGCTTCGGCCAGTTTCGATGTCGGCAATGAATTCCTTCTTGTCCTGGACCTTGCCGCTGGAATGACCGTAGGTCAGGTTGGGGGCGGTGAGGGCGTTCAGTTCGGCGATGTTCTTGTGCAGCATTGCCTGCGTCAGATGGTCCACGGCCTGGGCGACGTCCTTTTCCGCCGCAGCAGGCGCGGCCATGGCGTAACCATTGAAGGCGCAGAGAAAGCCGATCAGAAGTCGGGTCTTGGTCATTGCGGTATTTCCTTGTTGTTATGGGTTGATGACTGACTTGGCTTGTATTCATCAGTCATCGTACAACGTAGCAGAATACCCAGCGATCAGTCAGCACTTTGCGCCGCTTCATCGTCATCGGAAAAAGCCGTGAGGCGCAGAGTCATGTTCGGCCGCTGTCAGCCGATAAAGCGCTAGTGGTGCAAAACGACTTTCAAGTCGGGAACAGACGCGCGGGTTTGCCCTGACGTGATATTCTGCGCGCCAACTTGGTTTGACCTTATTCAGCCAGCATGCCTGCGGGCGTGCTGGCAGGATCCCTGTCGCTCAAGTAGCTGAAGCCAATAATGATAAGAAGTCAGTTCAGAAGGGACATCAACTGAGGTCGATGCGGCATGTCGGCCTTGTGTGCCCACCCGTCAAAATTGAAGTGTGCCGGAATCTGCGACGCCAGCCTGAGCGTCATCAAAGCGGATCGCATGCTGATAACAGCGGCGGGCGGAAGGCGTTTTATCATAGGTGCAACAGATGTTTAAGAAAGTGAACACAGCCTTGCTGGGTCTGGCTTTGGCAATGGGGATGACATCCGCCAACGCTGACGAAGCAAAGAAAGTCGACGTCCTGCTGATCGGCGGCGGCATCATGAGCACCACCCTGGGTGTGTGGATCAATGAGCTGGAGCCGAGCTGGTCGATGGAAATGGTCGAGCGCCTCGATGGCGTCGCCCAGGAAAGCTCCAACGGCTGGAACAACGCCGGTACCGGTCACTCGGCACTGGCCGAGCTGAACTACACCCCGGAAGACGACAAAGGCAACGTAACGATCCCGAAAGCCGTCGAGATCAACGAAGCGTTCCAGGTGTCCCGTCAGTTCTGGGCCTGGCAGGTTCAGCAGGGCGTTCTGAAGAACCCTCGCTCGTTCATCAATACCACACCGCACATGAGCTTCGTGTGGGGCGATGACAACATCAAGTTCCTGAAAAAGCGCTACGAAGCGCTGCAGGCGAGCCCGCTGTTCGCCGGTATGCAGTACTCGGAAGACCCGGCTGTGATCAAGAAGTGGGTCCCGCTGATGATGGAAGGGCGTGACCCGAACCAGAAAATCGCGGCCACCTGGAGCCCGCTGGGTACCGACATGAACTTCGGCGAAATCACCCGCCAGTTCGCCGCGCACCTGCAGACCAAGCCTAACTTCGATCTGAAACTGTCGAGCGAAGTCGAGGACATCACCAAGAACGCCGATGGCACCTGGCGCGTCAGCTACAAAAACCTCAAAGACGGCACCAAAACCGAAACCGACGCCAAGTTCGTCTTCATCGGCGCTGGTGGCGGTGCCCTGCACCTGTTGCAGAAGTCGGGCATTCCTGAAGCCAAGGAGTACGGTGGCTTCCCGGTCGGTGGTTCGTTCCTCGTGACCGAAAACCCGACCATTGCTGAACAGCATCTGGCCAAGGCTTACGGTAAAGCTTCGGTGGGTTCGCCACCGATGTCGGTTCCGCACCTGGACACCCGTGTCCTGGACGGCAAGCGCGTGATCCTCTTTGGCCCATTCGCGACCTTCAGCACCAAGTTCCTCAAGGAAGGTTCGTACCTGGACCTGCTGACGAGCACCACCACGCACAACATCTGGCCGATGACCAAGGTTGGCATCAAGGAATACCCGCTGGTCGAGTACCTTGCCGGCCAACTGATGCTGTCGGATGAAGACCGCATGAACGCGCTCAAGGAATACTTCCCGAACGCCAAAGCCGAAGACTGGCGCCTGTGGCAAGCCGGCCAGCGCGTGCAGATCATCAAGCGTGATGAAGCAGCAGGCGGCGTGCTGAAACTGGGTACCGAAATCGTTGCCGCTCAGGACGGCTCCATCGCCGGCCTGCTGGGCGCATCGCCAGGCGCGTCGACCGCTGCACCGATCATGCTGAGCGTGCTGCAGAAAGTCTTCAAAGACAAAGTCGCCTCCCCTGAATGGCAAGCCAAGCTGCACCAGATCGTTCCAAGCTACGGCACTCAGCTGAACAGCGATCCGGCCAAAGTGGCCGCAGAATGGGCTTACACCGCCAAGATCCTCGAACTGCCGACGCCTCCGGTGATCGGTCAGGCCGCTGCTCCGGCTGCCGGCGCTGCGGCTGAAAAAGCCCCGGCTATGAAGGACAACGCTGCACGCGACATGGCGCTCTAAACACTCGCCTGACGCACAAAGCCCACTGCACCGGTGACGGTCAGTGGGCTTTTTTGTGCCTGCGCTTCAAGCCTTGGCTTTGGCCAGATAAGCCCCCAGCCGCTGGCCCATCTCTTCACCCAGCGCCTGCAAGCCGCTCAACGGCCGCACCATCACTTCAAACTCGACAATCTTGCCGTGCTCATCGAAGCGAATCATGTCGATGCCTTTGAGCTCTTTCGTACCGACCCTGGCACTGAATTCGAGAATCACATTGAGCCCATCGGCACTTGCCAGCTCGCGGTGATATTGAAAATCCTCGAAGACCTCGAACACGGTATTGAGGATCATCGACACTACCGGCGCGCCGGGGTAGGGCGTGTGAGCCATCGGCGAGCGAAACACGGCCTGGGCATCAAGCAGTTCAGGCAGGGCGCGCAGATTACCGGTGCGGATCATCTCGTGCCAGCGCTGCAGGGATTGGGCGACGGGGGCTTGCAGGTTCAGCTCGGTCATGGGGGCTCCGGTTTTTTTTTGTTGGTCTTCAATGGCACTGACTGTAGATCACCCAGGCTGCAAGAACATCCTGATGTGCCGAGCTGAATACCAAACCATCGCCAATGCGGATCAGATGCGCGTCTGATCCGTACTTTTTCGCTTTATCTGACGCTGTAACCGGTTCAGTCAAGCGCTCACAATGCCCCGGCAGTGCGGGCACCCGCGACGTTCCTTCATCCCGAAGCGTCCAGTGCACCGCAAACCCGGCATTGAGGAGAGCAAGATGAACAAGATGGCGATTTTCCTGGGTGGCTTCCTGACACTGACCATTCTGATCGGTTTGCTGGCGACGATTTCTCCGGTCTGACGCGCCCGCAGTTTTTTCGAACTCCGCCATGTTCGCGCTTTCAGTTGCAGTACAGGGCCATGCCAGCGGCCCCACGGACTGTAAAGAAGGAGCGAGACATGCGTTGCACAACCCCGCACGGACGATGGCTATCGATGGGCGTGCTGCTGACGGCATTGACCGGCTGCGCGATGAGCAACACCGAATCGCCGGTACAGACGCCCGGCAAAGCCAAGGCCTCCGACACGGAACTACTTGAGACCGGCGCACAGTGGCTGCAAGACAAACCGCCGATTCGCGCCTTGAACCTCTACCTCGACGGCTTCCACTTCTACAACGGGCACCCCGATGTGCAAATGGAGGCGCACCACTATTGTTCGGTGCTCAACGAAGAAGTCTTTCAATGCGTGATCTATGACGGCAACAGCGCCGACGCGAAATTGATGGGCGTCGAATACATCATCAGCCAGCGCCTGTTCGCCCAATTGCCGGCCAGGGAAAAAACGCTATGGCACAGCCATGCGCACGAAGTCACGTCCGGCCAACTGGTCGCCCCGGGCATTGCGCAAGTCGCCGAAACTCGGCTGATGGAAAAGCTCGCCAACACCTACGGCAAGACCTGGCACACCTGGCATACCGATCAGGACAAGCAACTGCCGCTCGGCGTGCCGCAATTGATGATGGGCTTCACGGCCGACGGCCAGGCCGATCCGCAGATGGTGCAGCAACGCGACCAACGTCTGGGCGTCGACACCGCGAAAAACAAAACCGCCCGCGCCGCGATCAAACCGGCGCCCATCGAACAGGGCGCCGATGCCTGGAAAAAGGGCAATGCGGTGCAACTTCCCGACCCGACCGGGCACACGCATCTGATGCCGCGCCCGTCGACCGGCAGCGATGAGAATGCTCGGGGGACGCAGCCCAAACCTTGAGTAACCATCGGTAGGTACTGCGTTCGGTCGCTCCCACAGGGTTTTCAGCTGCGCACGAAATCTGTGCTCATCCTCAATCTCTGTGGGAGCGAGCCTGCTCGCGAAAGCGGTGGGTCAGCCACCGCCGCTGCGGCGACTTTCCATCCCCTCCGGTTTGCCCATGTCCAGCAATCGTCTTTCCATCAAGACGCTCTCAAGCGCCTGGCGCTCGACCAGCGCCATCTGGTGCTCGCGCTTTTTCAACTCCAGCAAAATGGGGCTGGACCAGGTGCGGTAAGTCTGTTCGATGTTGCGGCGGGACGTCATCAGTCTCTCCTTGATCAAGAGCCCGGTATTGCGGGCAGGGGCTCAATCCGATGAGGAGTTAACATTAGACGACATAACGAGCGGGTGCCTGGTTTCTGTGAAGGCCAGATCAATGATAGGGGCGATTGCTCGCGCGACCCCCGGATCAGATGAATTGATGCATACTCCCACCGCCTGCCCGATAAAGCTCGATGCCACAGGTGTTTTTGCCGGTTTCAAGCGGCCGCACGAACCCGAGCCGCTGCGGTCGTAGTCTTCACCGAGCCGCCTCACTGTGTGGAGATCCAATGAGCCAGGAAGTCCTGACCACCGAAACCAATCGTCGCCAGTTGCAGCAAATCATCGCCGGGCTGTCCGACGGGGTGATTTTGCTGGAGCTCGATCAAAGCATTCTGTGGGCCAACGAAGCGGCGCTGGCCATGCATGGCGTCAGCCGGATCGGCGAGCTGGGCAGCAATGCCGAGGAATACGCCAAGCGGTTCAGCCTGCGCTATCGCAACAATCACACCTTGCCACCGGAGAACTATCCGATCAGCCGCGTTGCGCGCTGCGAAATGTTCAGTGACGTGCTGATCGAAGTCTCGCCTGCCGATGACCCGGAGCGCATCTGGGTGCACAGCGTGCGCAGCATGGTGCTGACCGACCGTTTGGGCCAGCCCGAGTCGCTGGTGCTGATCATGAGCGATGTCACCGACTGGGCTAACGCCGAGCAGCGCTTCGAAAAAACCTTCAATGCCAACCCGGCGCCGGCGGTGATCTGCCGCCTTAGCGACTTGCGCTATATCAAGGTCAACCCGGGGTTCCTCGAAATGACCGGTTACAGCCGCGAGCAGGTGATTGGCACCTCGGCGTATGAAATCGATATTTTTGAGCAGGCCGAAAAACGCGATCTGGCCATCCAGCGCCTGCGCGACGTTGCGACCATCCCGCAGATGCAGGCGGAACTGCGTCTGCCCGATGGCGGCAGCAAGCAAGTGATCGTCGCTGGGCAACCGCTGTTGCTCAACGATGAAAACTGCATGCTGTTTTCCTTCGTCGACATGGAGCCACGGCGCAAGGTCGAACTCGCCCTGCGTCAGAGCGAGGAGCGTTTCGCCAAGGCGTTCCGCCTGACCCCGGTGCCGATTCTGATCTGCAGCGCCGACCAGCAAGAAGTCATCGACGTCAACCAGGCGTTTCTTGAAACGCTGGCCTATGAGGCTGATGACGTCCTCGGTAAAACCGTCACCCAGTTGAAATTCATCGATGATGAAGGCGAGCGCACGCGGCTGCTCGCGGCGCTGGCAAACAATGCTCGAGTAGACCGGGTGGACGTGCGGGTGCGCAAGCGCGACGACGAATTGCTTGAATGCGCGGTGTCGGCGGACACGGTGAAGATCCACGACACGTCGTGCTATCTGCTGGTATTGATGGACATGACCGAGCGCAAGCGCTCCGAGCTGGAGCTGGTCGCCGCGATTGAAGAGGTGATGAAGGATGCATCGTGGTTCAGCCGCACGCTGATCGAAAAACTGGCCAACGTGAAGAAGATCAATTCGCCGCAGTTGCCGAGCGCGTCGTTCACCGACTTGACCGCGCGCGAACGCGATGTGCTGGGGCTGATCTGCGAGGGTCTGGCAGACAAGGAAATCGCCGCACGGCTGAAGCTGGCGCCCAACACCGTGCGCAATCATGTTGCCACCGTCTACTCCAAGCTCGACGTGCACAGCCGCAGCGAGGCAATCGTCTGGGCCCGGGAACGCGGGTTGTTTTCCGGAGAGTGGGGTGCCAAGGGGCAACGCTAGGGGTGCAAATGCACTAGTGATTCGGGTGCAAATTCGTGTATTGGCCGTCGAGTTCAGTTCTTAGGCTTGTGGGGTGCGGTACGAGCCTTTTTCAGGCACGGGACCGCGTCCCCTCGATGCAGCCAAAGGAACGACCCAAATGATGAATCTTGCACAGTTGCGTGCGCAGCTTGAGCACAGTTTTCCGCCGCTGGCGTGTGAGTGCTCGGTGGATGGCGATCATTCGCTGACAGTGAAGCTCTATCACAAGGATTCGGGAGCGGTGGATCTGGTGATCAGTGGTCTGAAGCTGGATGAGTTGCGCACACCGGAGTCGGTGCAAGCGCTGGTCGATGAATTGCGCTATGAGCTGGAAAGCAATTCCTTGCGATCCTCGGCAGATTCGAGCTTCTGATCTCGATGCATTCCTGTGGGAGCGAGCCTGCTCGCGAAGGCGATCTACGTCGCTTTTCCCGCTTCACTAACCCGACCTCCAACGTAAAATCGACAGCCATGAACCGTTCAAACAGCCTGTTCACTGGCACTTGCAAGGGGCTCGGCTATAAGTAATGAGTCGTCAGGTTTTTCGTTACCCGTTGGGTCGCGGAAATTCGTCTCTCATTCACCGCGGGTCGTCCTATGAACCATTCTGGGAATCGCGTGTTGCCGTTGGCTTTTCTGTTCGTGTTGCTGGCCGGCTGTGCCAGCCCACCACCCCCAGCGCCAGTGGCGCCGCCACCACCGCCCGAGCGCACCTGTCAGGTCATGGAAAACACCGAGGTTGCCGGTGACATGTACGTGGACGGGCAGGTCACTCGGCACATCACCACCACTCGTTGCATCACTCAGTAGCAGCGGCGCACAAACCCTGCGGGAACGAGCGCGCTCGTTTCCGCAGGGCTGGGGCACTTGTATGAATAATCAGATCAGGACAGGAAACCGCCGTCCACGTTCAGCGCCACTCCGGTGGTGTAGCTCGACGCGTCGCTGGCCAGGTACAGCACGGCGCCAGCCATTTCGCTCGGGTCGGCCACGCGCTTGAGCGGGATCTGCGTCAGTGCCTGTTTGAGGATCGCATCGTTTTTCACCAGTGCCGAGGCGAACTTGGTGTCGGTCAGGCCCGGCAGCAGGGCGTTGCAGCGGATGCCGAATTGCGCGCATTCCTTGGCGAACACCTTGGTCATGTTGATCACGGCCGCTTTCGTCACCGAATAGATGCCCTGGAAAATCCCCGGCGAGATGCCGTTGATCGAGGCGACGTTGATGATGCTGCCGCCGCCGTTTTCGCGCATCAGCTTGCCGGCTTCGACCGACATGAAGAAATAGCCACGGATGTTTACGTCGACGGTCTTTTGAAACGCCCCCAGGTCGGTGTCCAGCACATTACAGAACTGCGGGTTGGTCGCGGCGTTGTTGACCAGAATGTCGAGGCGGCCGAACTGTTCCTTGATCCCGGCGAACACCTGAGCAATCTGCTCCATTTCACCAATGTGGCAGGCTACGGCCGTGGCTTTGCCGCCGGCGGCGACGATCGCGTCGGCGACATGCTGGCAGCCGTCGAGCTTGCGGCTTGAAACGATCACATGGGCGCCTTGCTGGGCCAGCAGTTTGGCGATGGCTTCACCGATACCACGGCTGGCGCCGGAGACGAAAGCGATCTTGCCGTCGAGGTCGAACAACTGAGTCTTGGACATAAGGGTTCCTTGGTGTGGGCCGTCAGAGGCTCGATTTCGCGATGACCTGCAGGCTCATCTGCTCCAGCAGTTTGTTCATGTGAATGAACTGCGCGAAGCGTTTGTCCTGGGTCTGGCCATGGTAGAAGCGGTAGTAGATCTGCTGCACGATACCGGCGAGGCGGAACAGGCCGTAGGTGTAGTAGAAGTCGAAATTATCGATCTGGATTCCAGAACGCTCGGCGTAGTAATCGACGAATTCACGGCGGGTAAGCATGCCCGGCGCGTGGCTCGGCTGGCGGCGCATCAGTTGCACCGGCGCCGGGTCGTCCGCCTGGATCCAGTAGGCGAGGGTGTTGCCCAGGTCCATCAGCGGATCGCCGAGGGTGGTCAGTTCCCAGTCGAGCACGCCGATGATCTGCATCGGGTTCCGCGGATCAAGAATGACGTTGTCGAAGCGGTAATCGTTGTGGACGATGCTTGACGTCGGATGGTCGGCGGGCATCTTGTCGTTGAGCCAGGCTTTGACCTGCTCCCAGTGCGGCGCATCCGGGGTCAGGGCTTTCTCGTAGCGCTCGCTCCAGCCTCTGATCTGGCGGGCGACATAGCCTTCAGGTTTGCCAAGATCGTCCAGCCCACATGCCTGGTAATCGACGCGATGCAGTTCAACGAAGCGGTCGATAAAGCTCTTGCACAGCGCTTCGGTCTTCGCAGAGTCGAGGCCCAGTTCCGGCGGCAGATCCGAGCGGAGGATGATCCCCTTGACCCGCTCCATCACGTAGAACTCGGCGCCGATCACCGACTCGTCGGTGCAGTGCACATAGGCTTTCGGGCAATACGGGAAACCGTCGCGCAATTGATTGAGGATGCGGAATTCGCGGCCCATGTCATGGGCGGATTTGGCCTTGTGGCCGAAGGGTGGGCGCCGCAGGACGAATTCCTGTTCCGGGTATTCCAGCAGGTAGGTCAGGTTCGACGCACCACCGGGAAACTGGCTGATTGCAGGTGTGCCGGTCAGGCCTGAAATGTGCGCTTTGAGGTACGGATCGATCAGGCTGGCATCGAGTTCTTCGCCGGAGCGGATACGGGTGGACTGGTCAGTAAGCGCCATGCTTATCCCTTCTGCTTATTTTGGAGGCCAGACATCATTGGCTAATCTAATGGCACGCTCGTGCAGCGACAAGCGTGGGTCGGTCTTATAGGTTAGCGTGTTGCCCGATAATCACCTTTGGGAATGAGCCCTCCCTTCCGAGCGGAAGGGGGGTTGCAGGCGTGGGCTGCTGGCGATGCAGAATCCGGGTTGGCGATCTTCAGGAAACGCGCTGGTCGTTGAGTCGGGGCGGGAGGGAAACGGGGGTCAGCACCGCTTGCCCGGAGAAAAACGCCACAAGGTTTTTCCCGACCAGCTCCACCGTACCCTGCATGGCTTCCGGTGACAGACCGGCAACGTGCGGGGTCAGCAACACATTATTGAGGGTTTTCAAGGCATCGGGCACTTGTGGCTCGTGGTCGAACACATCGAGGGCGGCACCGGCGATTCGCCGTTGTTCGAGAGCCGTCACCAGATCCGCAGTATCGATGACACTGGCACGGGCGATATTGACGATGAAGCCATTCGGGCCCAGCGCATCGAGTACCGAGCGAGTAACCAGGTGCTGCGTGCCAACGCCACCCGGCGTGGCGACAATCAGAAAATCCGCAGCCCGTGCCAGTTCGGTCGGGGTCGAGCAGAACGCGTAAGGCACATCGTTTCGCACCTGACGGTTGTGATAACTGATCGACATGTCGAAACCAAGATTGGCCCGTTTGGCGATCGCCATGCCCACTGCACCAAGCCCGAGAATGCCCAAGCGTTTACCGGCCAGCGACGGGCGCATGATTTTCGGCCATTCACCGCGGCGCACGGCGGCATCACAACGGGGTATATCGCGTACCAGCGCCAACAGCATCGCCATCGCATGGTCAGCCACTGACGAGGCGTTGACCCCGGCGCCATTGGTCACGGTAATACCGCGGTCACTGGCCGCCTGCAAATCCACTTGCTCGTAACCGGCGCCGATCACGGTGATGATCCTCAGCGCGGGCAGGGCGGCGATTTCCTCGGCGGTGAGGCCCAGCGGACCACGGGTCAGCACTGCGTCGATGCGGCTGCCGTGGCTGGCAATGGCTTGTGCACGTTCGGCAGGTGTGGGCGCGAGAATCAGGTGAAAACCCTGATGTTCGAGAATCGGCAGATAGTCATTGATGGTTTCAACCAGTACCAGAACGGTTGCGGGCATTGCACGGCTCCTGAGATCAATGGCGGGTGGGTCGCGAAATCGTTTCAGCGTGCTGAATCCGCCGCGTTTTGGCAATCATGATCATTCGCGCAGTCGTGCATTGATTCTGGACGGCTTCGGGCAAGAAGCAAGGCGTAGCAGCACAGCGGTGAACCGCTGTGCTGCCGGTCTCATTGGGCTGTCTGGGCTTTGGCTTGTTCGGCCAACGCGATCGGCTTGAAATCGTAGGTTGGATAAAACTCGGTGCGATAACTGCCCCAGGCAGTATTTTCCACAGCGAGGTTCACTTCCGCCAGCCGGGAGGCGGGGAAGCGCACGGTGACCACTTGGCCGATACCCATCATGATGTTCCAGCTCACCACTTCGACGCCGGCCGGCGGGAAGGTCTTGTAGAAGCCCTGTTGCGCGAGCTGGGCCTTGAGTTCGCTCAGCGGGCGGGTCTGATCATGCTTCAGAAAAACCGTCAGCATCATCGCATTGTCAGCAGTCGCGACGGCATTTTTTGCCGGTTGGCTGGCGGCTTGCGCGTACACCCCGGCGCAATATACCGAAGAGGCCAGTAGCGTCGACATCAACAGGGTTTTAAGTGCCTTTTGCATATTCATTCCTTGTCTTGTTGTGTAATGGCGGACCTGGTTTGTACGGTTTCGGTATAAGGTGCGTGGACGACATGAATACGTACAGGCGGATTCGTTTCAATCATGTCGCGAGGTACTTCCCGGGAGTAAGTGAATTCCTGGTCATTCAATGTTTCCAGGCGTCTGACAATAGTTTTGATCGGCCCCATGTCGGGTACAAGAACGTGCTGTTTCTGATCGCCAGTGACAAAGAAATAACCACCGCCACCGTTGTTGTACTTTGACTCGCCTGTATCGGTGTAAAAGAATTCGTATCGATTGCGTTCGGGATCCCACGTCGATATACCCACAACGCCGGGATACTTCGCTTTGACGTCGGTTTCAGGGGCGCCGTCGATATAGACCTTGGTGGTCAGCCATCGCAGCGAGGATGCCAGTTGGCGTATGTCTGTCGTTTGGGCAGCACTGATGTTCGGAATAAACAGCGCTGCAAGTAGCAGCCACAGAATCGTTTTGGTGTGCATGCGCATATCCTTACTGAGCACTTCAAATCATGTGCGATTGGTAACTGACTTCCAAGCGTGAAAAATATAGCCCTCGTCCTGGAGGTTGTTCAATGGCCAAGTAGTTGCTTGTAACAAATGGGCCGTTTTTTATTGTTTGGTAATTTTTTGTTTTAATTATTAAGCATGGCGTGAGTTGTAGGATTATTCTTGAATAATTATAGGCTGAGTCCTGTTTGCAGATATTTTTCGTAATTAGCTGCGCTTTTACGGATAACCGTTCTCTCAATATTGTAGGACGACGGATGCGCTTACAAATAGCTGATTGACGCAACCTGAGGAGGTCAGAATGCGTCAACTCGCGATCACTTCTTTAGAACGTCACTTCATCGCTGCTGACCAAACGCGCGAAGGCGGCTCCGAGCGTCGCGTTGTGATGCTGGATGATCGCTGCGGCCGGCAGTGCGTCGGTGTCCATGCAAGTGTGGGCGTCGGCGACGAGCAAGGTTATGAAGCCCAGATCGGCGGCGGCGCGGCAGGTACTGTCGATGCAGAACTGACTTTTCATGCCGACGATATAAAGTTCATCGACGTTCGCCACGGCTAGCTGCCGTGCCAGTCGGGTCGCATGGAAGGCGTTGGGTCGGGATTTATTGAAAACGGTGTCGATGTCAGCGTCCAGTTCAAGCGCTGGCAACAGTTGCCAGAATGGACTGCCGGCGGCAATCGGCGATCCTTCCGGGCCAGTGTGCCGTGCAGCGAAGATCGGCACCTGACGGGCCCGGGCCTGAGTGATCAGACGCCGGATGTTGATCAGAACCCGCTCGCTGTCGTGTGGTTTTTCCGGGCCTTGGAACAAGCCGACCTGCATATCGATAATCAACAATGCTGCTGACATGGTGTTTCTCCTTGAGTGTTGCAGATGCCGCATGGACGGGAGAAACAACAAGGCCCCGTCCATTGCTGGCGGGGCCTTGGGTTTGCTGCGCTGGATTTACCTCAGGCACCACCACCACGACCCGCCGATGGCGGTCGTGGTGGTGGTGCGGGTGAGGTGCAGCGCGCAAAGGTTCATGCCGCCGATCATGCTGGCGCCGGTGCCGCACTGTCAATCAGCCGCTCAGGTAACGTATTGCGCGATGCCGTTCCCGAATGACCAGTTCTCCTTCTTCACCTCGATCAGATTGATGAACACGTCTTCCAGACGCACCGCCAGTTCAGCGTGCAGGTTATCGGCGATGGTTTTGAACAGCAGTTGCTTCTTCTCCACCGATCGTCCCTCGCTGATGGTGATCTGAATGAACACCACGCCGTCGCTGCGCTGAATTCCGAGGTATTGAGGGTCATAAACGAGGTGCTGGGCGTCGTGCTCGGTGAGGATCTGGAAATTGTCATGTTCCGGCACATCGATGCAGCTGCGCAGGGCGGCATAGATCTGTTCGCCAATACGCTTAGCGAACTCGGGGTTGGGGTTTTGCTGAATGTCGACGCGAACCAGTGGCATGAAAGGCTCCGGGAAAATGGCGGGCATCTCTGACACTAGATCAAGCGCGCGACATTGGCAGGGTGTTTGGTCTGGAATATGAGGGATTTCGCGTATGAGCTGGATTACAGAATGCCCGGATTTTGCCTACGTAGCGGGCAGAACCGTCTGCTAGCCGGCAGGGGGTAAAACCGAAATGATGAGTGGCATAAGGCGCGACGCCGATCGACGCTATAGCGCTCAGGCGCATACCGCAAAAAGCCAGGGACGGCGCATGTTTGTTGATGATCGCGAAAGCGCAGAAATTGAAAAGCTACAAACGGAAGCACAGAAACTTGGGGCGGAGAGACGCAAACTGCTGGCGGAGGAGGCGAAGTTGAAAAGGGAGACGTTCTTTTATCCCCTTGTGGCCGGCGCTGCCGCTCTGGCTGCGCTCACCACTTTGTTCGGCTTTTTCCTCAAACCGTAAGTGATAGTCGACAGAACCACGTAGCGACCAACCGACCCAGATAAGGGGCCAGTATGAACTCGGAACAACGAAAAGCCAGGATTGAAAAGCTGTACCAGGATGAGTTTGATTTCAGAGAAGCCATGAAGCCTTTTCACAAGGCTGAGATGCGGGAAACAATTGTTCTTTTTGGTGTGGGAATGCTGATCGCTGCGATCGGTATCGCCTTCGCATTGGTGCTGGTTCGATTCGTTTGAGATGTAATGATAATCGTTGGGGCGTTTCGTAAACGACATCGTTCATCTCTATTAACGACATTGTTGCGCTGAAAACGACGCCGACCAGATCTGCACCGCACAACCATTCCTCAGCTAAGTCTTTGCTTCTGTTGATTTATCACGGAGAATCCCGCCCCTGTTTCGGCCGGAGCATGTCTGTCGGTTTTTTCCGACGCGTCCTGACCGAGTGGCAAGTGACCGGAATGCGGAGATCCGACCGGATGAATGATCAGGCCAATAGCGTCGAAGAGCGCTTTGATGCAGCAGCACCCGCTGAACTTTCGAGCTGGAATCGCCAGGACACCACCTGGATGTTGGGACTGTTCGGGACGGCCATTGGCGCCGGCACCCTGTTCCTGCCGATCAACGCGGGTCTGGGGGGCTTCTGGCCGCTGGTGATCCTCGCGCTGCTGGCGTTCCCGATGACGTTCTATGCGCACCGTGGCCTGACGCGGTTCGTGTTGTCCGGTCGTGAAGGCGCCGACATCACCGAGGTGGTCGAGCAGCATTTCGGCATCAAGGCCGGCGCACTGATCACGTTGCTGTACTTCTTCGCCATCTTCCCCATCCTGCTGATCTACAGCGTTGGCCTGACCAACACGGTCGCCAGTTTCCTCGAACACCAACTGCACATCACGCCGCCGCCACGGGCACTGCTGTCGTTCGTGCTGATCCTCGGTTTGCTCGCGGTGGTGCGCTGCGGCGAGCAAGCGATCGTCAAGGCGATGAGCCTGATGGTCTACCCGTTTATCGTTGCGCTGCTGTTTCTAGCGGTGTACCTGATCCCACACTGGAACGGCGGCATTCTCGCCACCGCTTCGCATGTACCAGCACCGTCTGAGCTGTTGCGTACCCTGTGGCTGGCGATTACGGTGATGGTGTTCTCATTCAACCATTCGCCGATCATCTCGGCATTTGCGGTCGACCAGAAACGACGCTACGGCCAGCACGCAGAGGAGCGCAGTTCGCAGATACTGTCGCGCGCCCATGCATTGATGGTGTTGATGGTGATGTTCTTCGTGTTCAGTTGCGTGCTGACGCTGTCGCCGGAGCAACTGGCTGAGGCCAAGGCGCAAAACCTGTCGATCCTGTCGTACCTGGCCAATCATTTCAGTAACCCGACCATCGCTTTTGCAGCGCCGTTGATTGCCTTTGTGGCGATCTCCAAGTCGTTCCTCGGCCACTACATCGGTGCCAGCGAAGGTCTGAAAGGTTTGATCGTCAAGAGCGGCAAGCGTCCCGGGGCCAAGGCACTGGATCGCATCGTCGCGGCGCTCATGCTGGTGATCTGCTGGATCGTGGCGACGCTGAACCCAAGCATTCTGGGGATGATCGAGACGATTGGCGGCCCGGTGATCGCGGCGATTCTGTTCCTCATGCCGATGTATGCGATTCGCAAAGTGCCGGCCATGGCGCGTTATCGTGGGCAGGCGTCGAACGTGTTTGTAACGGCTGTTGGACTGGTGGCTATTTCGGCGCTGGTTTACAAACTGGCGATGTAACGCGGCTTCAATCGATAAGAACCGCTGTGCCTGCCCGGGTACAGCGGTTTTTTTTGGCTCGGGAGCTGAGCATGCTCGCGAGCGGTGAGTCATCAACAATGATGTCGACGGACACTCCGCCATCGCTGGCAAGCCAGCTCCCACAGGGTCATGTGTAAAACTCACCCTCTTGGAACGCCATAAACCTGTGTGGGAGCTGGCTTGCCAGCGATGAGGCCCGAACAGGCAACCACCCTCGATCAGGCATAAAAAAACGCCGCTCATCTCACGATGGGCGGCGTTTTTTTATTGCCTTGCAGCGTTAGGCTTGAACGACCGGGATCTTGGCGTTCGCAGCGGCTTCGCGGAACTCGGCGATCTGGTCGAAGGACAGGTAGCGGTAGACATCGGCCGCCATGCTGTCGATCTTGCCAGCGTATTCCATGTACTCCTCGACGGTCGGCAGGCGACCCAGGATCGAAGCAACGGACGCCAGCTCGGCCGAGGCCAGGTAGACGTTCGCGCCGTCGCCCAGACGGTTCGGGAAGTTACGCGTGGAAGTCGAGACCACAGTGCTGTTCGGCTCAACGCGTGCCTGGTTACCCATGCACAGCGAGCAGCCTGGCATTTCCATGCGTGCGCCGGCCTTGCCGTAGATGCCGTAGTAGCCTTCTTCGGTCAGTTGATGAGCGTCCATCTTGGTCGGCGGCGACAGCCACAGACGGGTTGGCAGCTGACCCTTGACCTGCTCCAGCAGTTTACCGGCAGCGCGGAAGTGACCGATGTTGGTCATGCACGAACCGATGAACACTTCGTCGATCTTCTCGCCAGCAACGCTGGACAGCAGACGGGCGTCGTCCGGATCGTTTGGCGCGCAGAGTACAGGCTCGTTGATCTCGGCCAGATCGATTTCGATGACTTCGGCGTATTCGGCGTCGGCATCGGCTTCCATCAGTTCAGGGTTGGCGATCCAGGCTTCCATCGCTTGAGCGCGACGTTCCAGGGTACGCGCATCGCCGTAGCCTTCGCCGATCATCCAGCGCAGCAGGGTGATGTTGGACTGCAGGTACTCGGTGATCGACTCTTTCGACAGCTTGATGGTGCAACCGGCAGCCGAACGTTCGGCGGAGGCGTCGGACAGTTCGAACGCCTGCTCCAGGGTCAGACCTTCCAGGCCTTCGATTTCCAGGATGCGGCCGGAGAAGGCGTTTTTCTTGCCTTTCTTCTCGACGGTCAGCAGACCGTTCTGGATGGCGAAGTAAGGAATGGCATGAACCAGGTCACGCAGGGTGATGCCTGGTTTCATCTTGCCTTTGAAGCGCACCAGGATCGATTCCGGCATGTCCAGCGGCATGACGCCGGTGGCTGCAGCGAACGCCACCAGACCGGAACCGGCCGGGAACGAAATGCCCATCGGGAAACGGGTGTGCGAGTCACCACCGGTACCGACGGTGTCCGGCAGAAGCATGCGGTTCAGCCACGAGTGGATGATGCCGTCGCCCGGACGCAGGGAAACGCCGCCGCGGGTCATGATGAAGTCAGGCAGGGTGTGGTGGGTGGTCACGTCGATCGGCTTTGGATAGGCCGCGGTGTGGCAGAACGACTGCATCACCAGATCAGCGGAGAAGCCCAGGCACGCCAGGTCTTTCAGTTCGTCACGGGTCATGGGACCAGTGGTGTCCTGAGAGCCCACGGTGGTCATCTTCGGTTCGCAGTAAGTGCCAGGACGAACGCCTTGGCCTTCCGCCAGACCGCAGGCCTTGCCGACCATTTTCTGCGCCAGGGTGAAACCCTTGGTGCTTTCAGCCGGAGCTTCAGGCTTCTTGAACAGATCGAAAGCCGGCAGACCCAGTTCGGCGCGAGCCTTCTCGGTCAGGCCACGGCCGATGATCAGCGGGATACGACCGCCGGCACGGACTTCGTCCAGCAGCACCGGAGTTTTCATTTCGAAGGTGGTGATGACTTCGTCGGTACCGTGCTTGCAGACTTTGCCAGCGTGCGGGTACAGGTCGATCACGTCGCCCATGTTCATGTTCGACACGTCGAACTCGATTGGCAGTGCGCCGGCATCTTCCATGGTGTTGTAGAAGATCGGAGCGATCTTGCTGCCGAAGCAGAAACCGCCAGCGCGCTTGTTCGGCACGTACGGGATGTCGTCGCCGAAGAACCACAGCACCGAGTTGGTGGCCGATTTACGCGAAGAACCGGTACCGACCACGTCACCGACGTAGGCGATCGGGAAGCCCTGGCCGCGCATTTCTTCGATCTGCTTCATCGGGCCGGTCTTGCCTTGCTCGTCCGGAACGATGCCGTCACGGGCCATTTTCAGCATGGCCAGGGCGTGCAGCGGGATGTCTGGACGCGACCAGGCGTCTGGCGCAGGGGAGAGGTCGTCGGTGTTGGTTTCGCCGGTGACCTTGAATACGCGCAGGCTGATCTTGTCGGCCAGCACCGGGCGCTTCTTGAACCACTCGCCATCAGCCCAGGATTGCAGCACGGCCTTGGCGTGAACGTTGCCGTTCTTGGCTTTTTCAGCCACATCGTGGAAGGCGTCGAACATCAGCAGGGTGTGCTTGAGTTCTTCGGCGGCGACTGGCGCCAGCGTGGCGTCGTCCAGCAGTTCAACGAGGGTGACGATGTTGTAGCCGCCCTGCATGGTGCCGAGCAGTTCGACAGCGCGTTTCTTGTCCAGCAGAGGGGAGGAGGCTTCGCCCTTGGCCAGTGCAGACAGGAAGCCGGCCTTGACGTAGGCGGCTTCGTCCACTCCAGGCGGTACGCGGTTGGTGATCAGGTCAACGAGGAAAGCTTCTTCGCCAGCCGGAGGGTTTTTCAGCAGCTCGATCAGGCCTGCTGTTTGTTCGGCGTTAAGCGGCTGGGGAACGATACCCAGGGCTGCACGCTCTTCGATATGTTTGCGGTAGGCTTCAAGCACAGTTATTACCCTCATCAGTGGTCCCAAATGGGTGTCCGGGACGCTCGTCGCGAAATGCTCGTACTCATGCGCTGCGTGGCGTTGTGGGCCACTTGGCCAGAATTACCGGGCATTCCTTACAGAAGCTGCTTTCAAAGTTTTACGCCTGCAGAACGGGGAGCTGATGAGGGTTGGCGTTGGGCTTTTCCCCGCTGGAAAAACCCTTCGCCAACACCGCTCTGAAGGAACGACTGTGCTCGTGACGCTTTGAAAACAGCTTCTAACGGACATTGGCGCCTTAAAAGGCTGGCTGATTCTACGGCAAAAAAAATTTAAAGGTAAGTCGCGCTCTATTGGACTTTCGTGGCAATGGGCGCGCTTGCGGCGAAGTTCCAGCGTGGCTGTAACCCTGACGTCTGAGGGGTGATCAATGGCTGACAAAGGGCTAACATGCCGGTCTGTTCCGCGTTTCAGTGCCTTGCCTACCTTATGCCCAATCAGACCATCAAGACTCCCTGCGTCGGCCTCTGCTCCACTGTTTACGGTGACTTGGTCTGCCGTGGCTGCAAGCGTTTCCACCACGAAGTGATCCACTGGAATGGTTATGACGAAGAGCAGAAGCGCGCGGTGTGGCTGCGTCTGGAGCAATTGCTGTCTCAAGTGATGGCAAGCAAGGTCGAGATCTTCGACCCGGCGCGCCTGCGCGAACAGCTGGAACAGCGCAAGATCCGCTTCGTGCCGCATCAGTCGGAATATTGCTGGGCCTATCAGCTGATTGCCCGCGGCGCGCGGGTGATCGTTAATCTGGAAGCGTACGGGATGGTTTTGCTGCCGGAGTTTCGCGACTGGAACCTGCCGGAACTGCGCGATGCCATTGATCGGGAATTCTTCCTGCTGTCGGAAGCGCATTATCAGCGCTACATCGCCCCCGGGTTCCTCAAGGACGCCTTCGGCGCCTGAACATCAAAAGCTTCGCGAGCAGGCTCCGCTCAGTAATCGGTGTGGAATACAGATCCGAGGCATCAGCGGATCCTGTGGGAGCTGGCTTGCCAGCGATGACGTCGGCCCATCCAGTATCGGTGTGACTGACTCACCGCCATCGCTGGCAAGCCAGCTCCCACAGGGGAATGCATTTCAACTACTGGAATGCATTTCAATTGTGGGAGATTCTATGGTTCATGCCTAGCCCCTAAACGCCTTTGGGTGAGTATTCGCTCTGGTTTTTCAACAGAGCAAATACCACCCGTGCAAGCTTG
>NZ_JBUDGD010000063.1:0-27100 GCF_055484735.1 Pseudomonas sp. 15C
CGCCACGCGCTGCGCATGGGCCAGGTTCAGGGCCAGGGCTACGTCGGTCAGGCCCTGGGCGCCGCTGACCTGCTCGCTGTCTCGTATTTTCATGCGATGAACCATCGTCCGTCAGATCCGGAATGGGAGCAGCGCGACCGCTTCTATCTCTCCATCGGCCACTACGCGATTGCGCTGTACGCGGCGCTGATCGAAGCCGAGATCATCCCGCTCGACGAGCTGGAAACCTACGGTTCGGATGACAGCCGCCTGCCGATGTCGGGGATGGCCGCCTATACGCCCGGCATGGAAATCACCGGCGGTTCGCTGGGTCAGGGCCTGGGCATCGCGGTGGGCGCCTGCCTGGGCTTGAAGCGTAAAGGCTCAACTTCCTTCGTCTACAACCTGCTGTCGGACGGAGAACTGAACGAAGGCTCGACGTGGGAAGCGGTGATGTCAGCGTCGCACTGGCAGCTCGACAACCTGATCGCGATTGTCGACGTCAACAACCAGCAGGCCGACGGCTATTCCAGCGAGATCCTCTCGTTCGAGCCCATTGTCGATCGCTGGCAAGCTTTCGGCTGGTTCACCCAGCGCGTCGATGGCAACGACCTCGCCGCACTGGTCGCGGCGTTCGATGCCGCGCGCAATCACCCCGGCAGCCAGCCCCGCGTGATCATCTGCGACACGAAAATGGGCAAAGGCGTGCCGTTTCTGGAAACCCGGGAAAAAACCCACTTCATTCGCGTCGAAGAACACGAATGGGACCTGGCCCTGCGCAACCTCGAAGAAGGAAAAGACCAATGAGCAACGCCGCCAACACTCCGTCTGCGACCGGCGAGCCGGTCAAAAAGCGCCTGACCACGTCGGCGATGATCGCCTCGATTGCCTCCGAGGGCCAGGCGACCCGCTCGGCGCCGTTCGGCCACGCACTGGCGGCCCTGGCCGATCAGCGTGCGGACATCGTCGGGCTCTCCGCCGACCTGTCCAAATACACCGACCTGCACATTTTCGCCAAAGCGCACCCGGAGCGTTTTTACCAGATGGGCATGGCCGAGCAATTGCTGATGAGCGCGGCCGCCGGGATGGCCCGTGAAGGTTTTGTGCCGTTTGCCACGACCTATGCGGTGTTCGCCTCGCGTCGCGCCTATGACTTCATCTGCATGGCCATTGCTGAGGAAAACCTCAACGTCAAGATCGTCTGCGGCCTGCCCGGCCTCACTACCGGTTACGGGCCCAGCCATCAGGCCACCGATGACCTGGCGATTTTCCGCGCCATGCCCAACCTGATGATCGTCGACCCCTGCGATGCCCTGGAAATCGAACAGGCAGTGCCGGCCATCGCCGCCCACCAAGGCCCGGTCTACATGCGCTTGCTGCGCGGCAATGTGCCGTTGGTACTAGACGAATACGGCTATCAGTTCGAGATCGGCAAGGCCAAGACCCTGCGCACCGGCAACGATGTGCTGATCATCTCCACCGGTTTGATGACCATGCGTTCGCTGGAAGCGGCTCAGCAACTTCAGGCCGACGGCATCGACGTTGCCGTGCTGCACGTCCCGACCATCAAGCCGCTGGACGAACAGACCATTCTTGCTGAAGCACGCAAACCCGGGCGCCTGGTGGTCACCGCAGAAAACAGCTCGATCATCGGCGGTTTGGGTGAGGCGGTCGCCGGACTGTTGTTGCGCAACGGCGTAACACCGACGTTCCGCCAGATCGCCCTGCCCGACGCGTTTCTCGATGCCGGTGCGTTGCCGACCCTGCATGATCGCTATGGCATTTCGACGCCGGCGGTGTGTGCGCAGATCAAGGCCTGGCTGTAGTGTGACGGGTGCGGGGTGCTTTGCTCGAAAGCGCCCCGTCACCGAAAAAAGGAGGCAGAACAGTGCAACCCCATGAACTGCTCGATCCGGCGTTTCGCGAGTTTTTGGCGCCTGGCAAAGACACCTGGTCACTGCAAACCTTGCCGGCAATCAGAGCGCGCGTGCATGCAACATTCAAAACAGCAGAACAGGCTCGCGGTGAAAGCGTATGGACCACGGCACACGACGGCGAGCGCTTACGCCTTTGTCTCTACAAGCCTGACGGCGCCGCACAGAGCACACCCTGTCCGGTCATCCTCTATATTCACGGCGGCGGCTTCGTCCTCGGGCAACCGGAAATGGCCGACGACTCTCTGGCCGATCTCGCCACGCAACTCGGTGTGCTGATCGTCGCGGTCGATTATCGGCTCGCGCCCGAACATCCCTTCCCTACTCCGCTGGAAGATTGCTACACGGCGCTCGGCTGGATAGTTGCCCATCAGCATGAGCTCAACGTAGACACTCGTCGATCAGTGATCATGGGCCACAGCGCCGGCGGCGGACTGGCCGCGGCGCTGACGATTCTGGCACGGGATCGCGGTGCTTACCCGATTGTGGGTCAGGTGCTGATCTACCCGATGCTCGATCACCGCACCGGCACTGCCGACTCGCCGCACCGCAACGTCACCACCGGGGTGATTGGCTGGCCGCCTCAGGCAAACCGTTTCTGCTGGGACTGTCTGCGCGGCAAGCAGAGGCTTGATCAGCAAAAGACGGGCTTGTTCTCACCGGCCTTGCAGGCAGACCTCAGCGACTTGCCGCCGACCTTTCTCTCGGTCGGAGCGCTGGATCTGTTCCTGGAAGAAGACGTCGCCTACGCGATGAGATTGTCGCGCGCCGGGGTGGCCGTCGAGCTGCACGTCTACCCCGGCGCCCCGCATATGTTCGATCAATACCCGGGCGCGATCACCGAGCAGTCCGCCCGCGATATTGCCCGTGCGTTGCAACGGATGATCGCCAACCCGTAAATAATCTGCCGGCGCACGTAAAAAAACGCCGCCCAGGCGTTGCGGAACGACGCCCGTCCCCTATGGTCATCTGAAACGCCGCGCGATTTTCCCTTCAGTCGCATACCGCGCTGTGACCGACCTCAGGAGACTTATATGACCAACAAGGCCGACACGGGCGCCGCTCCGACACTCAACCCTCCGGTGTTCTACACCTCGGGCGTGCTCCTGCTTTTATTGGTGATCTACGCCAGTGTGTTCCCGGCCCATGCACAAGTGGTGTTCGCCAATGTGCAGAACTGGATCATCACCAATGTCAGCTGGTTCTACATCCTCGCGGTGGCAATCATTCTGGGTACCGTGGTGTTTCTCGGCATCAGTCGCTACGGCGATATCAAACTCGGGCCCGACCACAGCAGCCCCGATTACAGCAGCACCACCTGGTTCGCCATGCTCTTCTCGGCCGGCATGGGCATCGGCCTGATGTTTTTCGGCGTGGCTGAACCCGTCATGCATTTTCTCAATCCGCCGGTGGGTGACGGCAGCACCGTCGAAGCGGCGCGGGAAGCGATGAAAATCACGTTTTTTCATTGGGGCCTGCATGCCTGGGCGATCTACGCCATCGTGGCGATGATCCTCGCGTACTTCAGTTACCGACACGGCCTGCCGCTGACCCTCAGGTCTGCGCTGTACCCGTTGATCGGCGATCGCATCCACGGCCCTATCGGGCATGCAGTGGACATTTTCGCGATCATCGGCACCGTGCTCGGTGTGGCGACCTCGCTGGGTTTTGGCGTGGCGCAGATCAATACCGGGCTCAACGCGCTGTTCGGTGTGCCGATCAACACCACCGTGCAGATCATTCTGATTGTCGCCACAACCGGCCTTGCGACCATTTCCGTGGTGACCGGATTGGACAAGGGCGTGCGCCGTCTCTCCGAACTCAATCTCGGCCTGGCGGTGTTGTTGCTGTTGATGGTGATCATTCTCGGGCCTACCGTGCTGATCCTGCAGACGTTCGTGCAGAACACCGGCGGTTACCTCACCGAAATCGTCAGCCGGACCTTGAACCTGTACGCCTACCAACCGACCGACTGGATTGGCGGCTGGACGCTGTTTTACTGGGGCTGGTGGCTGGCGTGGTCGCCCTTCGTCGGGCTGTTCATCGCGCGGATATCGCGTGGCCGCACTATCCGCGAATTCGTGATGGGCGTGCTGCTGGTGCCCGCCGCTTTTACGCTGCTGTGGATGACCGTGTTCGGCAACACCGCGATTCACATGATCCTCACCGAAGGCATCACTGACCTCGGCGCGGCCATCGACAAGGATACCTCGCTGGCCTTGTTCGCCTTCCTCCAGCACTTTCCGTTTTCCGGGGTGATCTCGCTGGTGGCGGTGGTCATGGTCGTGGTGTTTTTCGTCACTTCGGCGGACTCCGGCGCCATGGTGGTCGACATGCTCGCCTCGGGCGGATCGTCAAACACACCGGTCTGGCAGCGGGTGTTCTGGGCATCGAGCATGGGCCTGGTGGCGATCGCCCTGCTGTTGGCTGACGGGCTCAAGGCCTTGCAGACCGCGACAATTGCCAGCGCACTGCCCTTCACCATCACCCTGCTCTTCAGCATGCGCGGCTTGCTCAAAGCCTTGAAACTCGACGCGACCAAGCGCGGCTTGCGTTATCAATCGTTGTCGCCTGGGGTCAGCCGCCATCCGGGCGGCTGGCAACGACGCCTGCGCACCATGGCGATGTTTCCGCGCCGCGCGCACGTACTTCGCTTCATTGCGGAGACGGCAAAACCGGCCTGCCTGTCGGTCGCAGAGGAATGGCGCAAGCAAGGCTACATCTGCAATGTCGAGGATCTTGAAGGCAACAGCGTGCGGCTCAGCGTCGGCGGCGCTGACAACCCCCAGTTCATTTACGAAGTGCGGCCGCACCCGTACACCATGCCGAGCTTTGTGATGGCCGATACCCAAGACGAGGAGCGCAAATACTTCCGCGCCGAAGTGCACTTGCGCGAGGGCGGCCAGGATCAGGACATCATGGGCTGGTCCCGCGAGGAAGTGATCGGCGACATCCTTGATCAGTACGAGCGACACATGCAGTTCCTGCATCTGGTCGGCTGATCGTCGCGCTGCCGTGACTGGCGATCAGCGCCAGTCGCGGTTCAGTCGGCTGAATGATTTACTGTGCGATCCCATCCTGCGGGTCGAAAATTTTACGCAAATTTTACGCCCTCGATATGTCGACATCCGATACTACGCGCCGTTATTTCAACAGACGAACGTTCATGTCTTTTGCAGCACTGCGGCTTATCGGTTTCATCCTCGGCATCTTCCTGATCACCCTCGCCGTGAGCATGGCCATTCCCATGCTCACGCTGGTGGCGTTCGAGCGCAGCGACGACCTTTCGGCGTTTCTCTGGTCGAGCGTGATTACCGTCGTCTGTGGCCTGTTGCTGGTGGTGCGCGGGCGCCCCGAGACGGCTCAGCTTCGTCCGCGCGACATGTACCTGCTGACCACCGCCAGTTGGGTGGTGGTGTGTGCCTTCGCGGCGTTGCCGATGGTGTTGATCAGTCACATCAGCTACACCGACGCCTTTTTCGAAACCATGTCCGGCATCACCACCACCGGTTCCACAGTGCTCAGCGGCCTGGACCACGCCTCGCCGGGCTTGCTGATGTGGCGCTCGATGCTGCACTGGCTCGGCGGCATCGGCTTCATCGGTATGGCGGTGGCGATCCTGCCGCTGCTGCGGGTCGGCGGTATGCGTCTGTTCCAGACCGAGTCGTCGGACTGGTCTGAGAAAGTCACGCCGCGCTCCCATGTCGCCGCCAAATACATCCTGTTTCTGTATCTCGGTCTGACCTCTGTCGGCGCGCTGGCCCTGTGGCTGTGCGGCATGACGCCGTTTGAAGCGATTAACCACGCGATGTCGCTTATCTCCACGGGTGGCTTCTCGACCTCCGATGCCTCGCTCGGGCATTGGCCGCAAGCGTCGATTCACTGGGTCGCGGTGGTCATCATGATCGCCGGCAGCCTGCCGTTCACCCTGTACGTCGCGACCTTGCGCGGCCACCGTCGCGCCCTGTTCAAGGATCATCAGGTACGCGGCTTCATCGGCTTCCTGGTGGTCACCTGGCTGCTGGTCGGCACCTGGCTGTGGCAGCACAGCGATTACTCGTGGTGGGATGCGTTTCGCATCGTTGCGGTGAATGTCACTTCGGTAGTCACGACTACTGGCATTGCCGTCGGCGACTACACGCTGTGGGGCAGCTTCGCCATTCTGCTGTTCTTCTACCTGACCTTCGTCGGTGGATGCTCCGGCTCCACCGCTGGCGGCCTGAAAATCTTCCGTTTCCAGGTCGCCGCCGCGCTGCTGGTCAGCAGTTTAAAGCAGCTGATCCATCCACGCGCGGTGATCCAGAAGAAGTACAACGGCCACCCGATCGACGAGGAGATCCTGCGCTCGCTGCTGACCTTCTCGTTTTTCTTCACCATCACCATTGCCCTGATTGCTCTCGGGCTGGCCTTGATCGGGCTCGACTGGACGACAGCATTGAGCGGCGCCGCCACCGCGGTGTGCAACGTCGGCCCGGGACTGGGCACGATCATCGGCCCGGCAGGCAACTTTTCATCCTTACCGGATGCCGCGAAATGGTTGCTGACCATCGGCATGCTCCTGGGGCGACTGGAAATCCTTACGGTGCTGGTGCTGATTACGCCGGTGTTCTGGAAGTATTAGAAATCCAACGTGCCCTGCCCGATCACGCCTTGGCGAGATGCTGCTGCGCCCACTGCTCGGCGGTAGTGACCGCAATCGACTGTCGTTCGTTGAACGTCCCGGCCTTGGGCCACGCCACGCCGCGTCCTTGGGCAAACACCGCGCGGTACTTCTTGATGTGATGAGTGGGGTCTTTTTTCAGTTCGTCCATCAGGTACGCAACGGTCCACACATTGGATTTGAACGGCCGCCCCAGCGCACGCTCGAGGATGCCTGCGATCTGGCCATAGCTCAGCGTGTCGCCTGACAGGTAGACAATTGCATTACGGAACCGCGGCTCGAAGAACACGATCTCGGCGGTCAGCGCTCCGATGTCCTCAGGCGTGGTGAGCGTCACGCTGTTGTCCAGACTGCCCAGCGCATTGACGGTGTTGTTGTCGAAATCGACCACTTCAAACTCCGGCTCGAACAGGAAACTGGTGAACATGCCGGTGGAGATGATCACCCATTCGGTCTGGTCCTGGGCACGCAGCAACTCACGCACATCGAGCTGCGCATCGAACAGATCCTGCGGACTGCCACGGCCGATCACCTCGAAATCCACACCGAATTGCCACGGAAAATAGCGCTTCACTCCAGACTGGAGCGCCGCTTTTGCCAGTTTCATCGGCGTTTCGCGACCGGCAACCATGCCGGCGCAGCCGATGACCGTGTCGAACCGGGCAAAGACTTCCGCCAGTTGTTCGATCGAATCGTTGACCAGGTCGGCGGCCACCATCTGGATGCCGAGGCTACGCAGCTCATCGATTTCGGCCTTTTTTTCCGGCACTCGGGAATTAATGGTCGAGTCCCTGAGCAGGACGCTGATAGTCGAGCCCGGCGCGCGCTTTGCCACACGCGCCAGATTGCGCAACACCGCGAAGCCGAGTTCTCCGGCGCCCAGCACCAGAATGGATTGCCCTTTTTCAGTCATGATGTCTCCTCAAAACCGTTGCCTGTAAGATGCGCCAATGCTGGCAGCAACCGTCAGCGCTCGTAAGAAGGCACACGTGTGATACCAAGGGAAGACATGACCGACCAGGAAGCGCTGAGGCACGCCGAAGCGATCTGCCAGACGCTCAGAAAAGACGATGACGGCGTGCGCCGCGAAGTCCTCGCACACGCTGGCAGCCGCTGGTCACTGGGCATTCTGCATGCCTTGGGGGTGTATGGCGCGATGCGTCACGCCGAGATAAAACGGCAGATGACCGGCGTCACCCAGCGCATGTTGACCAAGACCCTGCGCGCGCTGGAACGCGACGGTCTGCTGCTGCGACGGGAGTTCGGCGAAGTGCCGCCGCGTGTCGAATACGAACTGACGGCACTCGGCCAAGGCTTGTTGGTGCGGATGTCGCCGGTGTGGACCTGGGTGGTCGAAAACGTCGAAGACTTTCGCACCGCGCGTCGCGCGTTCGACCGTCAGGAGCGCCAGAAACCGGCGTGGCAGATTCCCACACCGATGCCGCAAGACCCGGACGCGACCGAGTAATCGTCGGCGCTTGTCCGTCAGGGCTATTTACGGAAAAACAGGGTGATCTGACCGACCTCGACGCCAAACTTGCTCATGTACGAGCGATTGATCAGGGTCTTGCTGTCCATCAGGTACATCCAGTCATCGAGCTCGACGTCGTACTCCTCGCCATCCACCGGCAGACGCAGCACATACCGCCAGCGCAAGGCGTTACCGGCCGTCTCGCCACGCGCCTCGCCGACCACATCGCCGGCGGTGCCACGCCATTGGCCGGGGCCGTCCGGGGTCAGGGTCCAGACGCGTTTCTGCTTCGTGCCGTCGCTGTAAGTGAACGCCTCGTCGAGGATCAGTTTGTCGCCTTCGGAATGACCATTGATCAGCACATGAAAGCGCTTGGCGACCTCACCTGAACGCTTCTGAAAAATCCCCCAGGCCTCGACCCGGCCCTCGAAGAATTCGCGCAACTCCAGCGTGGGTTTTTCCTGGCTGTAGTTCCGTACGTCGACGCCGCTGCAACTGGCCAGGGCGAGGCATAACAGGAGGGTGCAAGCTTTCAACATGAGCGTTTGCCTCTTGGTTCAGGTATCGGAGGATGGAGCGTTGCGCACCTGCCGAGATTGTCCGATCAACCAGGCCGCGTTATCCCGTGCTGACGCAACTTGCGATAAAGCGTATTGCGGCTGATGCCCAGCCGCGCGGCGACCCGGGCGATGTGCCAATGCTCGGTTTCGATCAAGGTCAGCAGGGTCTGTCGTTCAGACACGAACAAAGGGTTTTCCGTGATCGCTGTGTTGTCTGCCGCCTCCGGCAATAATTCGTGCAGATCATCGAGGCTGATGCGCCCCTCTGTCGCCAGCGCGACCAGAGTGCGCAGGCAGGTGCGCAGTTGCCGGACGTTACCGGGCCAGGGCTGCTTGAGCAGGCGCTCCTTGACCCCGGCGTCCAGTCGGATACGCGTGCCGGCCGCTTCTTCACGCAGCAGCAGATCGAACAGCTGGCCCTTGTCCGATCGCTCGCGCAGCGCTGGCAGTTGCACCGCAAAGCCGCCGATGCGGTAGAAAAGATCTTCGCGCAAACGTCCTTCGGTCACGCAAGTCTGCAGATTTTGATGGCTGGCGCTGATCAGGCGTATATCCAGTGGCCGTGCCGTTGTCGCACCCAGCGGCACCACCTGGCGCTCCTCCAGCACACGCAGCAGGCGCGTCTGCAGGGCCAAGGGCATGTCGGCGATTTCATCGAGAAACAGAATGCCGCCATGGGCCTGTTCGAGCTTGCCGAGCATGCCTTCCTTGCGCGCCCCGGTGAAGCTGCCGCCGCGATAGCCGAACAGCTCGCTTTCGATCAGCGTTTCCGGAATTGCCGCGCAATTGATCGCCACAAACGGCTGGCTCGCCCGCGAGCTGGCGCGGTGCAGCGCCGCCGCGAAGGCTTCTTTGCCGGTGCCGGTTTCGCCTTGCAGAAACACCGGCACGTCGCGTTCCAGCACTCGCAGCGCGCGGGCAAAACCGCGTTGCAGGCGCGGGTCTTCCAGACAGACGCGCGCGTCGTTGACAGGGATGACTGCGGGAATCGCCGGTTGTGGCCGGCGCAGCGGTTCGCGCAATTGGGCATAAAGTTGCCGACCGTCAGCCAGGCGCAGCGGCCAACAGACGCTGGGTTGTGCGCCGGCGTGACTCATCAGTTGATCAATCGGTGTCTCCAGCAGCAGCGTCAGCGGCTGACCGATGATCGCCTCGCGATTGAGGCCAAGCAGTTCCAGACCCGCGTCGTTGATCGAGCAGATCCGCGCATTCTCATCGAAGCTGAGCAGCCCTTCGCCCAGCAGTCCGACAAAGCCAGCATCCGGGTGGAAGCGCAGCAGATAGCGCTGCGGATCATGCCCGAGAAAAAAACAGCTTTCGATCAGCTTGGCCGACAGATTGGTCAGCGCCATGGCTTTGAAACGCTGTTCGAGGCTCTGCTCCTCGCGCACCGAGGACAGATTGAGCACAGCAAGCAATTCGCCGCTCGGGTCGAAGATCGGGCTGGCCGAACACGTCAGGCCGACGTGCTTGCCGCGAAAATGTTCATCACGGCGGATGGTCACGTGCTGGCGCTCGACCAGACAGGTACCGACCCCGTTGGTGCCTTCGTGCTCCTCGCTCCACACCGAACCCAGCCACAATCCGGCACGCTGAAATCCGGCGCGTTCGGCATCGTTGAACACGCTGTCGATCGCCACGCCGCGCGCATCGGTGAGCAACACCACATGGCCGTCACGCCCCAGTTGCTGGTGCAGGCTGTTCATCTGCCAGTGCGCCACGGCAATGATGTGTTCCAGCGGCGCGCGGTGATCCTGCAAACGCGCTTGCTCGACCACATCCGGCGCACGGCGGCTGGCGGGGTCGAGGCGGTATTGATCCAGACAGCGGCGCCACGAGCGAGTGATCGCCAGGTCAGCAACGGGATTATGACTGGCGACGCTACCCTGCACGGCTTGCAGCACTTGCTGTGCATGGGCGTTGATCAAGGCCGGTTTCATTGTTGTTGTTCTCCGCTACGGTCGGACACGGGACTGTTTGCAGCTTATATGAAAAGTCCGAAACCGGCGTTTTTGCCCGGCGTGACACAGTGTCATCGCCCATTCCCGGATTCGTGACACAGCGCCGATACACGATTGGCGATCTACGGCGCCAACCGCTCTGCCACGGGGCTTTGCCGAAGATGGCCCGAGCCTTGCTCCGGGGCTGTTGTTCCTACAACAACAAGATCGGAGAAGCCCTATGAACATCGCTATCGATGCGCCCCTGCAAACGCCGACCGCGCAACTCGCTGCCTGGATCGAAACACTCGGCGAGCGCCTCGCCCAACGGAATGTGGACGCGACGCTGGAACTGTTTGCTGACGAATGCTACTGGCGTGACCTGCTGCTGTTCAGCTGGAACCTGGTGACGCTTGAAGGCAAACCGGCCATCCGCGACCTGCTCGAAACCCGCCTCGAGCAGACCCAGCCACAACAATGGAAACTCGACGGTGAGGCCACGCTGACCGACGGCGTGCTCGAAGGCTGGATGAGCCTGGAAACCAAAGCCGCGCGCGGCAAGGGTTACGTGCGGCTCAAGGATGGCCTGTGCTGGACGCTGCTGACGACCATGCGCGAACTCAAGGGCTTCGAAGAACCCAGTGGGCGCCGCCGGCCAATGGGCGCCAACCATGGCCACGCTCATGCCGACAAACGCAACTGGCTGGAGCGCCGCCGCGATGAACAAGCGGCGCTGGGCACCACCATCCAACCGTATTGCCTGATTGTCGGCGGCGGTCAGGGCGGACTCGGCATCGCCGCGCGGCTCAAGCGTCTGGGCGTGCCGACGCTGATTGTCGACAAGGCCGAACGGCCCGGCGATCAGTGGCGCGGGCGCTACAAGTCGCTGTGCCTGCACGATCCGGTCTGGTACGACCACATGCCGTACCTGCCCTTTCCCGATCACTGGCCGGTGTTTACGCCAAAGGACCAGATTGGCGACTGGCTGGAGATGTACAGCAAGGTCATGGAGCTCGATTACTGGTCGCGCACCGAATGCCTGAGCGCCGGGTTCGATGAACAGACTCAGACCTGGACGGTAGAAGTGCTGCGTGACGGCGAACGGCTGACGCTGAAACCGACGCAACTGATCCTCGCCACCGGCATGTCCGGCGTGCCCAACGTGCCGCGCTTTCCCGGTGCCGACGTGTTTCAAGGGCAGCAACATCATTCCAGCCGCCATCCCGGCGGCGATGCCTGGCGCGGCAAGCGTGCGGTGGTCATCGGTGCGAACAACTCGGCCCACGACATTTGCGCCGACCTTGTGGAGAACGGCGCCGAAGTGACCATGGTGCAACGCTCGAGCACGCACATCGTGCGCTCCGACAGCTTGATGGAACTGGTGTTCGGCGGGCTCTATTCCGAAGACGCGCTGGAGGCAGGCTTGACCACCGACAAGGCCGACATGTTGTTTGCCTCGATTCCTTACAAGGTCATGCCGAGCTTTCACAAACCAATCTTCGACGCGATCAAAACCCGCGACAAAGACTTTTACGAGCGCTTGGCCAAGGCCGGTTTCATGCTCGATTTCGGTGATGACGAATCCGGTCTCTTCCTCAAGTACGTGCGCCGTGGCTCCGGGTATTACATCGACGTCGGCGCGTCCGAGCTGATCGCTAACGGCACGATCAAGCTCAAGAGCGCGCCGGGGCTGGGCGTCGATCACATCGAAGCGGACGCGGTGGTGCTTACCGACGGCAGTCGGCTGGCGGCGGATCTGATCGTCTATGCCACCGGGTATGGCTCGATGAATGGCTGGGCGGCGAAGCTGATTTCCCAAGAGGTCGCTGACAAGGTTGGGCGTTGCTGGGGGCTAGGGTCTGGCACGACCAACGATCCGGGTCCGTACGAGGGGGAATTGCGCAATATGTGGAAGCCGACACGGCAGGATAATTTGTGGTTTCACGGCGGTAATCTGCATCAGTCGCGGCATTATTCGCTGTATCTGGCGTTGCAGTTGAAGGCTCGGTTTGAAGGGTTGGGTGTGGGTGTTTATCAGGGCAGCGTGGGGCAATAGCGCTGGTTGAGATGTGGAGCGCCGATGCTGGGGTCGGTCGGCGCTGGATATGTGTGGATTCCGGAATCGATCCCCCTCACCCCAGCCCTCTCCCCCATGGTGGGCAAGGGGAAAGGGAGCAGATCTTTGTCGTTGGCCAGATCTCGGTCAGGCTCTGGATTGCGCTTGGGCAGTTGAATGGGTTGCTGCGGCAGTTTCGTGTTCAAGCTTTGGTACCGCGGTGAATTCACCCCTCACCCCAGCCCTCTCCCCCAGGAGAGGGAGCCGATTTGGGCTGTGCTCAAATCCTGAGTTCGACTCGGTATCGCGGGTCGGCGTATCTCTTACATCCACCACGGTCAGTCCCCTCTCCCTTTGGGAGAGGGTTAGGGTGAGGGGCTTTTGATCTTCGGCATAGCCGTCCGTCGCCGACTCCGCAAAAAATTTGCAATTCCGCCCCCCACGATCGCTTCTGATATCTGTGAGCACACCCGCATCTCAGCCCAAACCACAGGAGGCCCCATGTCACTTCCCTCGTCTTCCGCAAGCACGACCATGCGCAGTTGGTGGAGCATGGCGTCGAGTGGCGGCTGGCCGGGGCTGTTGTTCTGGGCGACGTTGATTGTCGTCACCGGATTGCTGTTGATCAGCGGCTACGCCGCACTGGTCGGCGCCGACGAAAACAACCTGCGTCTGGCCGTGCTGGGCGGCTTGTCGGGCTTCGGCGCGACGGCATTGGGCGCAGTGGCGGCCATGGTCCTGCGCGACATTGCCTCGCGCACCCAGGACACCATGCTCGGCTTCGCCGCCGGCATGATGCTCGCCGCCAGTTCATTTTCGCTGATCCTGCCCGGCATCGACGCTGCCGAAAAAATGACCGGCAATTCGTTGCTGGCCGCCGGTGTGGTGGTGTTCGGTCTGGCGCTGGGCGTGGCGTTGATGATCGGGCTCGATCGCTTCGTGCCCCACGAGCATCAGGAAAGCGGCCGCCGTGGGCCGGAGTCGCAGCGCATCAACCGGGTCTGGCTGTTCGTCCTCGCCATCACTCTGCACAACCTGCCCGAAGGCATGGCGATTGGTGTGAGTTTCGCCGACGGCGACATGAAAGTCGGCCTGCCGCTGACCACTGCCATCGCCATTCAGGACATCCCCGAAGGTCTGGCCATCGCCCTGGCGCTGCGCGTGACCGGGATCTCAGCCTGGCGCGCGGCGCTGATCGCCATTGGCTCGGGACTGATGGAGCCGTTGGGCGCGGTGATCGGGTTGGGGGTTTCCAGCGGCTTTGCCCTGGGCTATCCGATCGCACTGGGTCTGGCGGCGGGCGCGATGATTTTTGTCGTGTCCCATGAGGTCATTCCGGAAACCCACCGCAACGGTCACGAAACCCCGGCAACGCTGGGGCTGATGCTGGGCTTCGGGGTGATGATGTTCCTCGACACCGCGTTGGGTTAATCGATTTAGCAGGCTGCGGACCTTTAGCGCGAAAACAGCGTCGGAGTTAAGGCGTCACTCCTGATCGCCAACGCTCACGAGGTTCCGGTTTGAAAGCTGCCATCGCCAAAAAGTACCGTCTGATCATCAAGACCCTCGGCTACGTGGGCTGGTCGCTGTTCTGGCTGTTGCTCTGGGACATCGCCGTCACCGTGGATTTCATGCTGTTTCTCAACGCCAAGTTAAACCTGCCATTGATGCCCCTGACATTGCTCGGTTCGGCGCTGGTGGTGCTGATCAGTTTCCGTAACAGCAGCGCGTACAACCGTTGGTGGGAGGCGCGCACGCTGTGGGGCTCGATGATCAACAACTCGCGCAGCTTCGCCCGTCAGGTGCTGACGTTGATCGACGATGGCGGCCGTGAGGTCAATCCGGTCAAGTCGACGTTGTTGCGCCGTCACGTCGCCTACGTCAATTGCCTCGCCGCGCACCTGCAAGGGTTGCCCTGCCCCGATGAGGTCCGCGCGTTCATTCCGGCCGACGAGTTTGCCCGCAGCAGCACCACCAACAATTTCGCCAACGACATTCTCACCGGCTCGGCGGCGCTGCTGGCGCGCGAATACAAGGCCGGGCGCCTGGACAGCATTCGCCTGGCGCGGCTTGAGTCGACGCTGGTGGATCTGTCCAACAGCCAGGGCGGCATGGAGCGGATTGCCAATACGCCACTGCCCTACCCTTATGTGTATTTTCCGCGGCTGTTCATTTCGCTGTTCTGCCTGATCGTGCCGGTCGGGCTGGTCGAATCGCTGGGCTGGTTCACGCCGCTGGCCTCGTCGGTGGTCGGCTTCATGCTGTTGGCCATCGAACGCATAGGCACCGACCTGCAAAGCCCGTTTCGCCACAGCGAACACCAGATTCAAATGGAAGCGCTGTGCGAAACCATCGAGAAAAACCTGCAATCGATGCAGCGTGATTCGCTTGGCGATGTGCGCCGGATCGAAGAAAACGCCTGATCTCGCTCCCGTCGGCCGCCGTGCGTCGGCCAATCAAAAGCTATTCATCCTCGACAAGGATGAGCAGCTTTTTTGCATATGGCTGTCATTAATCCCACCGAGACTGACACAACCGAGCTTTTCCTCCGCCGCCTCTGCGTAAACTCATTCAGCAACACACCGTCGAACGCGCGCCAGAATCGCGGGCTACGCTTTATCGTGAAAATTTGTGTTTTAACTAGGTAGTTACCTAACGATATACTGCGCACCTCATTTCAACGGGGACATTCAACGTGAACCAGAGTCAACGCCTCTCAGGCATATCAAAGTTCATTCTCGTCGGGCTCGGCGTGGTCATCGCCCTGCTCGGCCTGGCGCTTGCCGCAGGCGGCGTGAAGTTGGTCAGCCTGGGAGGATCGTGGTACTTCCTGGTGGGTGGATTGGTGATGACGGTTTCCGGCCTGCTGATCGCCCGCTTCAAGATTAGTGGTGCGTGGCTATTCGCAGCGTTCCTCGTCGGCACCGCGATCTGGGCGCTGAGCGATGCCGGGCTGGTGTTCTGGCCGGTGTTCTCGCGACTGTTCATGTTCAGCGTGATCGGTCTGGTCGTGGCGCTGGTCTATCCCCTGCTCAAGCGTGCGAACGGTGAGGTTGCCGGTCGCGGTGCTTATGCCGTTGCCGCCGTGTTGGCGGTGGGCGTGGCGGTGGCTGGCGGCAATATGTTCGTCGCCCACCCGACCGTTGCCGACACCGGCGCCGGCCCGGGCCTGACACCGGTCGAGCCGGCCAAGGCGCAGAAAGACTGGGCGCACTACGGCAATACCGAAGGCGGCAGCCGCTTTGCTGCGCTGGATCAGATCAACCGCAACAACGTCGACAAGCTCAAAGTGGCGTGGACCTACCACACCGGCGATGTTGCCGAAAGCGACGGCAATGGCGCCGAAGACCAGCTCACCCCGTTGCAGGTCGGCAACAAGGTGTTCATCTGCACCCCGCACAACAACCTGATCGCGCTGGACGCCGACACCGGTAAGGAAATCTGGAAAAACCAGATCAATGCCCAGTCGAAAGTCTGGCAGCGTTGCCGTGGCATGGCGTATTTCGATAGCACTGCGGCCATCGCGCAGCCGGCCAATTCGCCGATCATCGAAGCCAAACCGGCGCCAGCTGCCAATTGCCAGCGCCGTCTGCTGACCAACACCATCGATGCGCGCCTGATCGCCGTCGATGCTGACACCGGCGAGTTCTGCCAGGGTTTCGGCAACAACGGTCAGGTCGATCTGAAGGCTGGTCTGGGTGATGTGCCGGACAGCTACTATCAGTTGTCGTCCGCGCCATTGATGGCTGGCACCACCGTTGTGGTGGGTGGTCGTGTCGCTGACAACGTGCAAAGCGACATGCCCGGCGGCGTGATTCGTGGTTTTGACGTGGTCACCGGCGCCATGCGCTGGGCGTTCGACCCCGGCAACCCGCAGGATCGCAAAGCCCCGGCCGACGGCAGCACCTACGTGCGCAGCACGCCGAACAGCTGGGCACCGATGTCCTACGACCCGGCCACCAACACCGTGTTCCTGCCGATGGGCAGTTCGTCCACCGACATCTACGGTGTCGAGCGCAGTGAACTGGACCACAAGTACGGCGCGTCGATCCTCGCGCTGGACGCCAGCACCGGCGAAGAGCGTTGGGTGTACCAGACCGTGCACAACGATCTCTGGGACTTCGACCTGCCGATGCAGCCAAGCCTGATCGACTTCGACAAGGACGGCAAAAGCATTCCGGCGCTGGTCATCGGTACCAAGGCCGGGCAGATCTACGTGCTCGACCGTGCCACCGGCAAACCGCTGACCGAGGTCAAGGACGTGCCGGTCAAAGCAGCGAACATTCCTAACGAGCCGTACTCGCCGACCCAGCCAAAATCGGTGGGCATGCCGCAGATCGGTGCGCAACACCTGACCGAGTCGGACATGTGGGGCGCCACGCCTTACGATCAATTGCTCTGCCGCATCGACTTCAAGAGCATGCGCTACGACGGCCTGTACACGGCGCCGGGTACCGACAAATCGCTGAGCTTCCCGGGTTCTCTGGGTGGCATGAACTGGGGCAGCATTTCCACCGACCCGGTACACGGTTTCATTTTCGTCAACGACATGCGCCTCGGCCTGTGGATTCAGATGATCCCGTCGCAGAACAAAGGCCAGGCCGCTGGCGGTGGTGAAGCGCTGAACACCGGTATGGGCGCAGTGCCGCTCAAAGGCACGCCCTATGCGGTGAACAAGAACCGCTTCCTGTCGGTGGCCGGTATTCCGTGCCAGGCGCCGCCGTTCGGCACCCTGACCGCAATCGACATGAAGACCCAGAAAGTCGCCTGGCAGGTTCCAGTCGGCACCGTTGAAGACACAGGTCCGCTGGGCATCCGCATGCACCTGCCAATCAAGATCGGCCTGCCGACCCTCGGCGGCACGCTGTCGACTCAGGGCGGCCTGATCTTCATCGCCGGTACTCAGGACTTTTACCTGCGCGCCTTCAACAGCGGCAACGGTGAGGAGGTCTGGAAAGCGCGTCTGCCGGTCGGCAGCCAGGGCGGCCCGATGACCTACGTTTCGCCGAAAACCGGCAAACAGTACATCGTCGTCACTGCCGGTGGCGCGCGTCAGTCGACCGATCGTGGCGACTACGTGATGGCCTATGCGTTGCCGTAACCCACGGCGTCGACGTTGAGCGCGGCACCTTCGGGTGCCGCGCTGCTTTTCCCCTATCGCTCAAGTTTTCAGCAGGAAGTTTCTGATGTTTTTGGCTGTTGGCTTTTCCCGTTCCACGCTGTTCCAGGGCCTGTTGCTGGGCCTCACCTGCACCGCTGCCCTCCCCGCATTCGCCGCTGACGATTCCGATCTGTTGACCCGCAGCACCCTCACCGGTGACTGGGGTGGCCTGCGCCATCAACTCGACGAAGACGGTATCAAGTTCACCGGCGACTACAGCGGCGAAACCGCTTACAACGCCGACGGTGGTCTGCATCGCTCGGCGCGTTACTCGCAGAACATCAAACTCGGTGTGCAGTTCGACCTGAGCAAACTCTACGGCGTCGACAATGCCGGCAAGGTCCAGCTGACCATCAATGATCGACGCGGCAACAGCGCCTCGGAAGATCTGGTCGGCAACCGTTTGCCGATTCAGGAAAACTACGGTGGCCTGTACACGCGCCTGACCGAACTGAGTTACGAGCACAGCCTGTTCACCCCGGCGCTCAACGTCAAACTCGGTTACATGGCGATGGGCAACGACCTCGGCGGCCTCGACAGCGGCATCCTTTGTAACTTCATGAACGCCGGCTTCTGCGGCCATCCGCTGAACATGTCCGGAGGCAGCGGCTGGGCCAACTACCCCAACGCGCACCTGGGCGTACGGGTCAAATACGACCTGTCGTCAGCGTGGCAACTGCGCGTCGCCGCGTTCAACGTCGACCGGTCGAGCAATGGCAACTCCAGCCGCGCCTGGCACCTGGGCCCAAAACACACCACCGGCACCGTGGTGCCGATCGAACTGGTCTATAAACACGCCGGCGCACTCCCGGGCGAGTACAAGGTCGGTTATTACTACGACAGCTCCGACGTCAAACGCATCGGCAGCGACGACGAAGTTTCGGGGCGCGGCGGGCATTACCTGCTGATCGATCAGGCCGTTTGGCGCTCACAGTCCGCGGAAGGTCGCAGCCTGCACGCCTTCGGCCAGTATTCCGCCGCCAGCGCAGCCGCCTCGCCGTTCAGCAAGTGGTACGGCACCGGCGTGGTTCTGTACAAACCGTTCGAAGGGCGCCCGCGCGACACCCTCGCCCTCGGCTACGGTCGCGCCGTGCCCAACCCACGCAGCCGCGACGTGCAGCAGGACGCTACGCTGGCCAATGGCACCGCGTTCCCCAACCTCGACAGCGCCGAGCAATTGATCGAACTCGGTTACGGTTATCAGGCCACGCCGTGGCTGACGCTGCGACCGAACATGCAGTACATCATCGAACCGGGCGCGTTTTCCGGACAGGACATCGACAATGCGTTGGTGTTTGGCTTGCAGGTGAAAGCTGCGCTGTAAGTCTTGCAGTGGCGGTACCGCCGCTATCGCGAGCAGGCTCACTCCTACAGGGGGCGGTGCCGCGCCGCGCACCTGTCGAAATTAATTCCCGCCATCGGTGAATTATTTCGTGTCCGCATGTATCTGAGCCAGAAGAGCCGGCGCCATCATAGAGATGGCATCGCAGCGGTCATCTGAATCAGCGAGCGGGAACATCGCAATGAAACCACGCAAGAAAACCGTCAAACCGATCGGTTTGAAAGACATCACCATTGTCGACGACGCCAAGATGCGCAAGGCGATCACCGCCGCCGCGCTGGGCAACGCCATGGAATGGTTCGACTTCGGTGTGTACGGCTTCGTCGCCTATGTGCTCGGCAAAGTGTTCTTCCCCGGCGCCGACCCTGGCGTACAAATGATCGCAGCACTCGCCACCTTCTCCGTACCGTTTCTGATCCGGCCGTTGGGCGGCTTGTTCTTCGGTGCGCTGGGCGACAAATACGGGCGGCAGAAAGTCCTCGCCGCGACCATCGTGATCATGTCGCTGAGCACCTTCGCCATCGGCCTGATCCCCTCCTACGCCTCCATCGGCATCTGGGCGCCGATTCTGCTGTTGCTGGCGAAGATGGCTCAGGGTTTCTCGGTGGGTGGCGAATACACCGGTGCGTCGATCTTCGTCGCCGAATACGCGCCGGATCGCAAACGCGGCTTTCTTGGCAGTTGGCTGGACTTCGGCTCGATCGCCGGGTTCGTTTTCGGCGCGGGTGTCGTGGTGTTGATCTCGACCATTCTCGGCGAGCAGCGCTTCGAGGAATGGGGTTGGCGTCTGCCGTTCTTCCTCGCCCTGCCGCTGGGCATGATCGGTCTGTATTTGCGTCACGCCCTCGAAGAAACCCCAGCGTTTCAGCAGCACGTGGAAAAACTCGAACAAGGCGACCGCGAAGGTCTGGCCGCCGGCCCGAAAGTCTCGTTCAAGGAAGTGGCGACCAAGCACTGGCGCAGCCTGATGACCTGCATTGGCGTGGTCGCGGCGACCAACGTCACCTATTACATGCTGCTGACCTACATGCCGAGTTACCTCACGCACAACCTGCACTACAGCGAAAACCACGGCGTGCTTATCATTATCGCGATCATGGTCGGCATGCTGTTCGTGCAGCCGTTGATTGGCTTCATCAGCGACAAGATCGGCCGGAAGCCGTTTATCGTGGTCGGCAGCATCGGCCTGTTCATCTTCGCCATTCCGGCGTTCATGCTGATCAACAGCGGCAGCATCGGGCTGATCTTTTCCGGTCTGCTGATTCTCGCCGTGCTGCTGAACTTCTTCATTGGCGTAATGGCCTCGACGCTGCCGGCGATGTTTCCTACACATATCCGTTACAGCGCGCTGGCCAGCGCCTTCAACGTCTCGGTGCTGATCGCCGGTCTGACCCCGACGGCTGTCGCCTGGCTGGTGGAGAGCACGAACGACCTGTACATGCCGGCGTATTACCTGATGGTCATCGCCGTGGTCGGTCTGGTCACCGGCGTGACGATGAAGGAAACCGCCAACAAGCCACTGCGCGGTGCAGCGCCTGCGGCTTCGGACCTCGAAGAAGCCAAGGAACTGCTGCAAGAGCACCACGACAACATCGAGCAGAAGATCGAAGACATTGACGCCGAAATCGCCACGCTGCAAGCCAAGCGCAATGAGCTGGCGCAGCAGCATCCGCGTATCGATTGAGGCACGATGATCAGAACAAACCCGGCATCAGCCGGGTTTGTTTTTCTGCAAAGGCACCGCACACGGGCTGTAAGCCTGATCAAGGGGCGTTGACCACCACGTAGATCACGTCGCTGCCCCGATACTGCGGCTGGTACCACGTCGAACCGCACTGCATGTACGCCACGTCGTAGCGGATCACTTGCACGCAACTGCTGGGCATTTGCGCCGGGGTAAGGATCGAGCCCACCACCGCTGCCGTCACCGCAACAGTCGCCGTGACCGCCGCTGCCGTAGCAATCGGATGGTAGTGATCGTCGTAGCCATAGCGGCCATGCCCGTCGACATCGATGTCGACATCGCGGTAATTGTTGATGTTGACGTTGCGATTGCTGTTATTGACGTGCGTGCGATTGCCAACGTTATTGCCGGCATTGACCCGGTTGCCCGGATTGCTCCGATGACCGGCGTTCACATGATGGGCTCGCGGTGGCGGGTTGATTCGTTGTGCGCGTTGCGCATGGGGCGCCGGGGCGCGGTTGACGTGGGCGCGAGCATGCCCTTGGGCGCGCTGCGGTCGGGCATCGGCTTCAGCGACATAACCTGCGGTCAACAACGTTGCGGTGGCCAGCGACAACAACAAGCCCCACGTCAGCGACTTGTTCATGTCATTCCCCTCCCTGATCGCTGGCTTTCTTCAAGGCAATCGCGACATCGCCTTTACCCGGTTTGAAGGTGAACTGCGTGTCCGGAATGTTCGGCTTGAGGTTCCAGTGATACACCGCGCTGTACTCGGGAAAGCTTTTCTCGTCGGTGGTGGTGATCACCAGTTTGCATGGCAAGGGTTTGTCGGAGCGGGTCAGCCACAACTGCCAGTCGATGCCTTCCTGGCGAAAGGCCAAATGGTCGCAGAGCTGGCCCTTGATGATCGACGGCCCCACGTAAAGCGCGGCTTGCAAGGCGTCGATCTGCGCCTGATCGCTGCCGAACAGAAACAGGTCCTCCATCGGAACTTGCACGCCATAGTGGTTCTCGACCCGGTGCAGCGTTTGCGCGACAGTGGCCGGAGCGTCAACGGTGGTGTAGTACTTGAGGTAGGGCGAATACTGGGTCAGTTTCTTGCCGTTATAGAAGAACTCCCGGGTGCGCACTTCGCCCTCGCTTTTGGCATACAGCCGATCGTGGCCGACCACTTTGAGGGTGTTGGAAGACTCGGTCTTGATCTTCTGACCGGACTCCAGAACGGTGTCGCGCGAGACCTGGGCATCGACCTGAAACTTCCGCAGGCTGCGCAGGTAATTGCCCATGTCGATGAGCTTGTCGACCACCTGCGGATTGACCAGCGGCGTGTCGTCAGCGGCCTCGGTCGCTGGCGGTTGGGGCGGGTCTTCGGCACGGACTCCCGGTGCCAGAACCAGGGTGAACATCAGGCAGACAATACTGGCTGGGGTTTTCATCGGTTCCGCTCCTGTTCCTGCGTGGGCGTTGCGCCTGAACGGCGACTGACTGACCAGCCTAGTTCTCACTGTCGATGCGCGCCAATGCGGCTATTACTGATCCCGCGGCGCTTGCGCAGGCGCGGTGAACCATTTCTCCGGCGGCACGCGCTTCTCATCCGGTGGATCGCCCAGATAGTGCGGCGACATGATCTGCACGCCATATTCGTTGAACACATCCTGAATATTGGCGTGCAGCATGCTCAGCAGCACTGCGCGCGGGCGCGGCTGGCTTGGGATCGCTTGAGCAACGAGGCGGTACTCGGGATAGAAGTCCGAGAGTGCCGTCTGGAACACTTGCGCCGGCGGATCTTCCAGCACACCCGGCGTACGTTTTGCCGCTTCCAGCAACATTGCCTCCACTTGTCGCCACGGCGTGTCGTAGCCGATGGTCACCACGGTGTCGACCACATAACCGGGGCCTTGCACGGTGCGTGAATAGTTCTTGGTGACGGTGCCGGTGATCATTGAATTGGGTAGCGTCAGCACTTCGCCCAGACCGGTGCGAATCCGCGTGGTGAACATGCCCAGCTCCGTAACCGTGCCTTCGTACTCGCCAATGCGCACGAACTCGCCGGGGCGCAGCGTGCGCGTGTAGGTCAGGATCAAACCGGCAGCGGCCTGCCCGACCACGCTGGTCGCGCCGAGGGAAATCATCAGACCGATCAGCACCGACAAGCCTTTGAACGCATCGGTGCCGGCGCCGGGCAAGTACGGATAAGCCATCGCCAACGCAAACAGCCACACCGCCAGCGCGGTCAGGCGTTGTGTCGGTTGCAGGGTTTCGTGGTTCAGCCAGCTGAGCGTCCCCGGCGTGGCCATGCGGTGCAGGATCCGCCGGGTGAACGCCACGACGCCACGGGCGATAAAGAAAATCGCCAGGGCCACGCCGAGGCCGGGGATCGCATCGACAATGCCCTCCAGCAGGTAGCTGGCCAGTTCGTACAGGTAATTGTTAAGGCTTTCGCCCCACGGCCGGGTGTAGGGAAACCGCGACAGGATAAAACCCAGCCACTCGTAGGTGAACAACAGGATCAGCAGCCAGCGCAGCAACAACAAAAAACGGCTGACCAGCGGATAGAGAAAATTCGAATCGATCAGCTGCACGCGCCCGACCTTCAGCGCGCGGGTGTGGCGATCCATCAGCGCCGGCAGCTTGCTCAGCAATTTGCGCCGTAACCAGGCCAGGCACCAGAGCAGCGCCAGATAAATCAGCGTGGCCACGGCGGCGAGCCCCAGCGACCGCACGATCATCTGTAGATTGCGTGCCTCGCGGGTTTCGGTCACCACCTGACGCAGCCGCTCGGCCGCGCCTTCGGCGGCTTCCTGTACCGAGGAATATTCGAGGCTGTCGATGTCCTTGGGGGCAACGATGAACGCGCGTTTGTCGCCGATCAGCACGATGTAGCTGTTCTGAATCGAGTCGGTGCTGATCTTCAGTTCGGCGTCTTCGTTGAGCGCCTCATGGATGACCATTTTTGCCCGTTTGACTCGTGACGCCGGCGCTTCGCCGAGAATCGTCGCGCGAAACAGCATGATGCTGCGATTCGCGACCTTCAACTCGACCGCTTCGTCGGCCGTTTTCGGTGCGGCATCCAGCGCCCAGCCAACATCGCTCCAGAGCATTGCGAACAGCACCATCCCAACCGCCAGCAGCCTGCTTCGCATGCGCCTGTTTCCTTACGCCCAAGTGTCAAAGTGGGACACGTAAGCCAGCGTAGTCGAGGGATGAACGGTTGTCAGATTCACACACCGGGTTAAATGTCACGGCCGATTTCGTTGCCCGAATCCTCCAGAACATCAGTCACATTGGCCGGTTGATAGACCCAACCGATGAATAACTCATACCCCACCGCCAGAATCACCGGCCCGGTAAACAGCCCGATGATGCCGCTGGTGACCATGCCGCCCAGCGCGCCAATCAGCACCACCGGCATCGGCACCGCCACCCCACGGCCCAGCAACATCGGCTTGAGCACGTTATCGGACAGCCCGGCGATGACCATCCACACCGCGAAGATGATCGTCCCGGCGCCCACCCCGTCGTGGGCGAAGACGTAAATCACCACGGGCACGGTGATCAGCAGCACCGGTAACTGGGTAATGCCCAGCAACAACACCAGCAAGGCAAGAATGCCGGCGGCGGGCACGCCCATGATCACTAGCGCGACGCCGATCAACAGCATCTGAATGAACGCAATGCCGACCACGCCCTGCGCCACGGCGCGGATGGTGGCGGTACACAGTTCGGCAATCTGCGGGCCGCGCACCGGCCCGGAAATCCGCGTGGTGATCGCCACGGCGGTGCGGTGGCCACGCGTGCCGTGGGTCATGATCAGCCCCGCGACGATCAGCGCAATCACAAACACCACGATCCCGGCACCGACACCCGCGGCCTGATGCAGGACCACTTTGCTCCACTCCTTGAGGTGCGGCGCCAGTTCTTGAAATGTCCAGCTCAGGTCCTGCGAGGCGTGCATCCAGATGCCATACAACGGCGCGCCGATCAGCGGCCAGGCCTCGACGCTGGCCGGTGGCGGTGGAATCTCGAACTGCCCGGCTTCGATTGTGTGCATGCCGTCCTTGACCGAATCGGCAATCGAGGCGCCGAGCAGGCTCAACGGCAGCATCAGAATCGCCAGCCCCAGCAGCACCAGAATGATCGCTGCCCAGCCGTAGCGATTGCCGAGCTTCGCGCCGAGTTTCTGGTTCAGCGGATACAGGGTGACCGCAAGAATCAGCGCCCACAGCATCACATTCAGAAACGGATGAAAGATGTCGTAGCAGAACAACACCAGCACGGTGATCAGCCCCGCGCGGATGAGCACGTCCAGCAGCGCGCGGGAACTGTTGAAAGTCAGCAGCGGTTTGTCGTCCATTCAGGCTCTCCTGCCCGGTTCCGTTGAACCGCTGTGAGCGTAGTTCACGAATCACGGCTCGTCTCGACTGGTGCCCGAGCCGATTCGCGACTAAACCTGAAGGCTGATCTTCATTGATAAGGAAGCCGGGATGAAAACCACGCAGTCACTGATCATTCTCGCGCTGGCCGGAGCCGGCAGTCAGGCACTCGCGGGCGGGATCGATTTGTACGAGGCGGGCCAGGAAGGCGCGGGGCTGGCCAATGCTGGCTCGGCGGCGCTGGCCAGCGACCCGAGCGTGCTGATGAGCAACCCGGCCGGCATCGCTGCGCTGAAGGGCACGCAGGTCACGCTGACCGGTCAGGCGATATTCGGTGGCCTGGGTTTTGATCGCGACAGCGACAACGATTTCGGCGGCAACGAAGGCGGCAACCCACTGCCGATCCTGCCGGGCAGCAGTTTTTTTATCAGCCATGAACTCAATAACCGCGCCAGTATCGGCTTCGGCATGTACGGCAACTTCGGCCTGAGCGTCAAATATGACGACGACTGGGCCGGGCGCTATTTCTCTCAGGAATCGACGCTGATCGGCATCTCGATGCAGCCGACTTTCGCCTATAAGTTCACCGATGACCTGTCAGTGGGCATCGGCCCGCGTCTGGTCTACGGCTACTACTACACCAAGATGGCCATCGACAATAACGCCTTCCTGCCCGGCGACCCGTTCCAGCAGGATGGCCGCTTGCAATACAAGGATACCGACGTCGGCACCGGGGTCAACGTGGGCGTGCGCTATCAACTGAACGAGCGCACCACGCTCGGCCTGGCGTACACCAGCAAGGTGAAAATGGAGTTCAAGGATTCGCCGTCAGTCCATGGTGTACGCAACCCGCTGCTGAATCTCGCCTTATCGAGGCTGGACGTCGACGAGCTGGAAATCGACATGAACATCCCGCAGACCGCAACCCTGAGTATCGCCCATCAGTTGAACGAACAATGGACGCTGCTCAGCTCGGTGAACTGGCAGGACTGGAGCGACTTTGCCGACATCGGCGTCTCGGTAGATTCCGCCGCCGGCAACGTGTCCCGCGCCGTCGACCGCAAATATCAGGATACCTGGCACCTGTCAGTGGGGGCACAAAACCAGATCAGCCCGAAACTGCGCTGGAATATGGGCCTGGGCTACGACAGCTCCGCCGTCAAAGACAAGGACCGCACCGTCGACAACCCTATGAACGACGCTTGGCGCCTGGCGACCGGCCTGAGCTACCAACTCGCCGAAGACACCGACCTCAACCTCAATTACACCCTGGTCTGGCTCGGCGACATGGATGTGCAACAGACCAAGCGCAACGGCCAGACATTGTCCGGTAGTTATCCGAACAGTGCGCTGCACATTCTGGGTGGTGGGGTGACTTGGCGTTTCTGATTTATGCGATTTCAATGCGGGCATGCTGAACCTGTTGGAGCGTGCTCAGCCTGTGGGAGCCAGCCTGCTGGCGATGGCGGTGGTTCAGACAAATGTGTTGGTTGTGCTGGCCCAATCGCTTGCAGGCAAGCTCCCACAGGGATCGGGTGCAACCATCAGGCCGAGTGTTAGCTCGCCTGCGTTTGACTTTGATCACCGGCGGCATTGAAGGGCTGAAGGCTGAAAGCTGAAATCAAAAGCCCCTCACCCTAGCCCTCTCCCGGAGGGAGAGGGGACTGACCGGGGTGGATGCGAGAATTACGCCGACATGAAATACCGAGTCGAATGCGAATATCAAAACCAACCAATATCGGCTCCCTCTCCCTCGGGAGAGGGCTGGGGTGAGGGGCGAATCCACCGAAAATCTCAAGCCATGCGGCGCTTCTCACCACTCAACAATGAGCGCCAGCTCGAGTGCTCTTGATCTTGCTTTTGACTCACCGGCGACATCGGAAGGCTGAGTGGAGGGATTGATCCGGGCGTGGGAGCGCAGCGACCGTCTGGCGCAGCCA